>JALXDT010000191.1:0-1109 GCA_027070475.1 Candidatus Aminicenantota bacterium
CCATAACCTTTATCAAAAGATATAATCAGTTCAACGACTCCTATTAATCTATCCCGTTTATCAAAAAGAGGAGATGCTTTAATAATTAAATAATTGTTATCCATACACTTTGGAATACCCACGATATGATCTTCAAACTCTACAATTTCGAAATTATCTTTTAGTTCTTCTCTAATATCAGGATTAATAAAATAATCGGATAAAAAATATTTACTATTTGGATATATTTTCTCAGCTACTCCATCAGCCTTTTTCCCTATTATCTTATTGGAAGAAATGTTTGAAAACTCTGCCATACTTGTATTCCACATTAATATTTCCTTTTCAGTATCAATTGCGAAAATTGGAATTTTTATAAAATCAAAAATTCTTTTAATAGTAAAAATTTCAAGAGGTTTTATTTTCATTTAAAGCTCTTCATATACAGCTTGAACAATTCTTTCAGCAATTTTATAACTTGGTTCAACATAATCGGCTCCTCCTCTTTCGATAGCTTCACGGGGCATTCCGAAAACTATAGCCGTTTCTTCACTCTCTGCTATTGTAATTCCGCCTGCTTTTTTTATTTTAACCATTGCATCTGCTCCATCATCACCCATACCTGTCATTAAAACACCTATTGTATTTTTACCATAAACACTTAAAACAGATTCCATCATAATATTTACGGAAGGCATAAATAAAGTTTTGGGAACAGATGGCGTTCTTATTATAATTTTCCCATTTAATCTTTTAAAGGTAGTTAAGTGATAACCACCTTTTCCCAAAACAGCAAGTCCATTTCTTGCCTCAAGTCCGGCTTCAGCTTCCAGAACCTCAATTCTTGAATTATTATTTAACCTTTGAGCAAAACTTTTTGTAAAAGAGGGAGGCATATGCTGAACTATATAAATATCAGCCGGAATATCCTCAGGAAGATATGGAATTACATCCATTAATGTTTTAGGGCCACCTGTTGAAATCCCAATCGCAACAGCTTTGTTTTTTCTCTCGCTTACTGTTTTCCTTTTTTTTACCTTGATTCTTTCCTTTTTCCTGTGAAGTTTTTTCAAGATCCCTTTTGAAGCTGCAGCTTTTACTTTTGCTATCAGTTCATTCCTGACCTCTTT
>JALXDT010000191.1:1119-5594 GCA_027070475.1 Candidatus Aminicenantota bacterium
ATTCTCTTCAACAATAATCTGAAGGGCTGTAAGACCATCCATTTTAGGCATGTTAATATCAAGTGTTATAACATCCGGATTATACATCCTCGCCTTTTCAACAGCATCTTCTCCATCCCTTGCAATTGCAACTACTTTTATTTCCGGATCAGATTCCAACATTTCTCTAATATATTTTCTCATCAAAGCTGAATCATCAGCTACAAGTACTTGAATCTGTTTTCTCATTCAACACCTCCTACTTTGCTTTAATTAATTTCTTTTTCCTTCCCCCTTTTTTCTTAGTGGTTTTGCTCTTCTGCCCTTTTTCTTTTTTACTTATATCATTTTTCTTATTAACATCATCTTTATTATCAATGGATTTTTTTAAAACTTTTTTTTCACTCTTTATTTCTTTTCTTTTTATCACCTCCCTTTTTTTACTTTTGTTTTGCTCAAATTCAATAAACTCATTTTTTTCAGCTTTTGTTAATATATTATCTATGGCGATTATCGAAATGATTCTCTTTTCATCCTCTATGTTCGCTATTTTCTCAAATAATTCTCTCTCAACCTCCTTTTTCAAAAATTTAGGAATATCTTTAAACTCATTCATATCAACAGTCTTTATCTCAGTCACCCTATCCACAATAAGACCTGTTTTATGTCCTTCAATCTCAACAATTATAACCCTCTCAAATTCATCATACTCTTTCTTTCCAAGTCCCAACCTTTCTCTTAGATTTATAACTGGAATAATTTCTCCTCTAAGGTTAATCACCCCTTCTATAAAAGAGGCTGATTTGGGGACAGGAGTTATTTCAGAAAGCCTGTTTATTTCAATAACCTTTTCAATATTAACTCCGAATTCCTCATTGGATAATTTAAAAACAGCAATTTTTTCAGTAAGGCTTTCACTTTCATCCTTCTTAACAAATTCAGAATCCTTTTTTATTGTATCAATATCCTCTATATCTTCTTGATTGAGCAAGCTTTTTTCATTGAGCAAAAAGATAATTTCTTTTTCCCTACTATTGTTAAAAATAGATTTCACATACTGTTTGGAAATTTCATCGAAGGTATTGGGTACAGGTATAATCTCCTCTTTTAATGGCTCTAAAACCTCTTCCACCTCATCCACAAGAAGGCCTATGACACTTTTGTTAAAGATAAAGATAATAATCTTCCGGATTCCATCCCCTTTAACTTCTTTCTCTTTCTCTTCAACTTTAATATCAAGTCTTCTACTTAAATCAAGCACAGGGATTATTTCATCTCTTAGATTAAACACTCCTATAATATCTAATGACTTTGTTGGGATGTCTTCTATTTCAGGTTTTTCAATTATTTCCCTTGTATAATCGATTTCAATGGCAAATTTCTGTCGGTTTAAACGAAATGTTAAAATTTTCTTCCCATAGCTATCATCAGACTCGGCTTTTTCTTTTTTATCAAATTCTTCTTTAGCTCCCTTAAAAGAAGATTTTGTTTCTTCCATGCCCTCAATAGATAGTATTTCATTCAAATCTATTACCCCCACAAGAACACCATCTGAAGATTCAAATATACCTTCAAGATATTTAGAATTAATTTCTCCGTAGTCATCTGTTTTTACTACCTTTTCCTCGTCCACCTCTTCAATTGAGCTAATGGATTCAACAAGAAAACCTGTTTTTACACCTTTATGATTTATCACAATTAACCTTGAAAGTTCAGAATCTTTTTCAAAACTACCTTTAATTCTCTTTTTTAAGTCAATAACAGGAACTATATCACCTCTCAGATTTGAAATCCCTACAATATAATCTTCACTAAGAGGAACTCTGGTTATCTCCGGGATATGTAAAATTTCTTCAACATTCGCTATCTTTATAGCAAAGAATGTATCATCAAGAAGAAATTTTAAATATTGCACCCGGTTCATATTTCTACCCCTATGTTTTGTAATTCATCAGCCATAGATGAAATCTCTTCAACAGCTGCTGATAGTCCTTCCAGAGCCTTTGACTGTTGCTTTGCTGCTGCAGAAGCTTCTCTCGTTGCAGCAGCAGCTTCTTCGGCAGCAGCTGAAATCTGCTCAACTCCTTTATTAGCTTCTGTTAAAGCTATAAGAAGTTCTGAAATTAATTCTTCAACACTATCAAAATCTTTATAAATCTTTTCAAGAAGAGCTTCAACATCATCCAAAAGTGTTACAGAGTTTTTGGCTTTATTAGATTCTCTAACAGCAAGCTCACCAGAAGCTTCTACTTCATTTGCAACAACAACAATTTGCTTCTGAATATCCTCTACCAAATCTTTTATCTTGGATGCATTATCAGAAGAGTCATCGGCAAGAGTTCTTATATCTCCTGAAACTACAGAAAATCCCCTTCCATACTCCCCTGCCCTTGCAGCCTCTATTGCACCGGAAACAGCTAACATATTCGTCTGAATTGAAATCATCGCTATTGAATCTATTATTTTGTTTATTTTATAGGTTTGTTTTTCGAGCTCCCTTATATTTTCTCCTGCTTTTATATTGTTATCGGCAGCCCTATTTATTCCAGATACCAGTTCACTAATACTCTTTCTATTATCTTTAATTAGTTTACTTAATTCTTCAATAAAGGCTTTAACATCTTTAACTTTATTAAGCTGCTTTTCAGAAACCTCCTGAACACGGTTTGCTAAAATCCTCCCCTCTTCACTAGATTTGGCCTGGTCTTCTGCTCCATTGGCTATTTGCTCAATTGCTGTAGCTATCTGCCTACCTGCTGTTGCAGACTCTTCGATATTTGAAGATAATTGCTCTGCAAGAGCAGCAAGCTCTTCTGATGATTTTACAACATCAGTGGAAGTTTTTAACTCTTCTGCCATTTGTGCAAGTTCAGAGGATGCTTCACTTATCTCAGCAAAAGCAATGTTAATCTGCTTGACAGCTTTTGTAGCCTCCTCAGCAGCAGATGCAGCCTCTTCAGAAGCAGCGGCAATAATTTCAGTTTTATTTAAAAATTCATCGGAAGCCTCCTTAACTTCCTCAGAAGCATTCAACAAATCATTAGAACTATTTACTATCTTATTTAAAGAATTTTTAAATTTTTCAATTTCACTTAAAAGTTGGTCACCTCTTAGAGCCTCATCTTCAGCATTCTTTGTTGCCTCTTTCACATCACTTACTATTGTTTTCATTTCCTTTGTTATAGAACCTATTAGTTCCCTTATATTCTTTGCATTCTTTTCTGACAATCCTGCAAGATTTCTAACCTCATCAGCCACAACAGCAAAACCTTTTCCGTGTTCCCCCGCTCTTGCAGCCTCTATTGCGGCATTCAAAGCCAATAAGTTAATCTGATCGGCAATTCTTACAACTGTTTTTATAATCCCGCTAATTTCCTCAGAACTCTTTTCAAGCTGTTCTGCCACCTTCAAAGATTCCAGGGAACGGGAAGCAGCATTCTTAACTCCTTCAATCATTTGCTCAAATGAATTCACCATCAGCTCAATCTTTTCCTTCGCACTATCTACACTTTCTACTGATGCTTTAGCTTTATTTAATATCACAGTTACATTTTTATTTATCTGCTCCGCTGCGGACCTGCTCTGCTCTGTGGCTGCCGAAGATTCCTCAGCACCTGCTGCTATCTGTTCCATAGCTTTAAGAAGCTGTTCTGCTGAAACCTGAGTTTCTTCAATGCCTGAAGCCAATTGCTCTGTAGCTGTTGCAAGTCTTTCGGAAAGCTGCTGAGTTTTTGCGAGGGTTCTTGCCCTTGCCCTTTCCATTGCTCTTCTCTTGGCTTCCTCCCTCTTTTTAGCAAGATCTTCAGTCTTAACAACCTTCTTTTCTGTAACACCTGTATTAATTTTTGGTTTTTCCAAAGTTTTTGCCATAGTTTTCCTCCTTATTTTATTTATAAAACGACTATATTTTTCCCTCTTCTCTCTTGTTCAAACTCATCACTTTTTTCAAAATCCCTTATTACAATATCCTTAACAGTACCTGTATCTAAATCAAGAGCAACAACTCTTAAAATCCCTGATTTGTCAATTGCAAATTCAACATCTATGTTAGGAACACCCGCTTTTTCTTTCGGAAGATCCTCAAGATAAAAGTACCCCAATTCAACAGGTTCACTATCAAGCTCTCTTTTTTGCAAAACCTTAATCTTTAAAAATTCCTGATTGTCATAAACAGTAGTAAATACCTTTGTTCGTACCAATGGATACCTTTCATTTTTATTTATAACAGGGGTAAATTTACCATCCTCTTCCTCAATCCCAAGATAGTACGAAACAGCATCATTAAACTCAACATCCTTTATTTTGTTCTCTAATATTCCTCCATATACAGCTGCTCCAAGGCTAACAATTTCATCCGGATTATAAGATAATTTTGGTATTAAAGACTCTCTGCTTTTACCTGTCCTATCTTCGAAAAATTTCATAATAGCTTCCCTTAAAAAATTAATCCTTGTACTTCCACCAACAAAAAGAAGTTTATCTATAATCTCAAAATC
>JALXDT010000192.1 GCA_027070475.1 Candidatus Aminicenantota bacterium
GTTTTCTTTAATCCGGGAGATGGAATAAAATTTAAAAATTTTGAAATAAATCTCTATAAAAAATATCATGATGCAATTGATCCAGTTTTTTTTAAAATTTCAACTGATAGTGGAATATTAAGCATAATTACAGATTTTGGCTTTCCGAATCAAGAAATTTTAAGAGCCGTTTCTGAGAGCCGAATACTTTATCTTGAGTTTAATTATGATCTTCATATGCTTGAATCTGGCTTTTATCCTGAGATTTTAAAGGAGAGAATTAAGAGTAAGTTAGGACATTTTTCAAACTGTGATGCCTCCAATTTATTAAATCAGTCTGCCAATGGAAATCTTGAATATCTTATAATCTCTCATGTATCAGAGAAAAACAATACTTATAAAAAAGCTTTAAATTCAGCAAAAAAAATTATTGGAGAGAAATCTCAAATAATTGTTGCAAAGCAAAAAGAGTGCAGTTCTATTATAGAAATTTCCTAATTATTTTTTTCCTCTTTACCATCTACATTTTGGTTGAAGTACTCTAACTTTTCTTTTGTCCTCTTAAAAATATTTTCTGTGTTTTCATCGAGGAAAAAAGAGAGCGCTTCTTCCACACTATCTATTGCAATTATTTCAAATTTTCCATCCTTTACTGCTTCTATTACCTCTTCCTTTAAATTTAGATCACTTACATTTTTTGAAGGTATAATAACCCCACCTTTTTCTTTAGAACCTTTTGATTTAAAAATTTCAAAAAAACCTTCTATTTTTTCATTAACTCCTCCTATTGGTTGAATTTCTCCACGTTGGTTAATTGAGCCTGTAATTGCATAACTTTGTTTAATTGGAAGTTCCGAAAGTGAGGAAATTATTGCAATCAATTCTGCAGCTGATGCAGAATCTCCATCAATTTCGGAATAGGTTTGCTCAAACACAAGCTTGGCAGAAAAATTAAGTGGAAGCTCTTTCCCAAATTTATCACATATATATCCTGATAGAATAAGAACTCCCTTTGTGTGAATTGCACCTGAAAGTTCAGCCTCCCTTTCTATATTAATAATTCCATCCTTCCCCATCCCAACACTTGCACTTATTCTTACGGGAACCCCGAACTCAATATCTCCCGGGTTTATAACAGTCAACCCATTTATTATTCCAACTTTTTTACCTTCTGTTGATATGTAAAATTTATCTTTTTTTATTAATTCAAGCTGTTTATTCTTGATTAGGGAAACTCTTTCTTCTCGTTTATTTATTGCTTCCTTTATATCTTCTTCATCTATTTTTGTTTTTTTCTTTAATTTTGAATAATAATCCGCTTCTTTTACAATGGATGAAATCAAACCAAAATTCGTGGTGATTTTTTCTTTTTCTCCAGCAACCCTTGAACCATACTTTAATAATGCCTTAATACCATCTTTTTTTACCTCATTAAGCTTATCCTTTTTAACTATCATAGAGACAAAGCTTACAAAATCATTTACATTTTTTTTGTTCAAATCCATTGTTGAATCAAATTCAGCTTTGATTTTGAATATTTCTAAAAACTCTTTAT
>JALXDT010000193.1 GCA_027070475.1 Candidatus Aminicenantota bacterium
CATTATATCCCTCTCAGAAAAAACTTTTAAAATATGTGCCTGTCGTTGTTCTACTGTTTTTCATTCAACTTATGATAGGAGGCTATCTGGCGCATTTATCCGCTGATCCTGTCAATGACTTTGTTTTCTCTCAATCCCTTTTACCTTTTAATGTTATGAGAGCCATGCATTTGAATATTGCAATTTTATGGGTTGCAATCGGCTGGCTTGTAGGAGGGCTTCTTGTGGCTCCCCTTGTCGCAAAAAAAGATTTAAAGTTTCCATGGCTCGTTGATGTTCTCTGGCTTGCACTTTTAGTGGTCGGAGTTGGAGGAATTGTTGGTATATATTTAGGTGCAACCGGACATTTAAAAGATGCATGGTTCTGGCTCGGAAATGAGGGAAGGGAGTTTTTAAATCTCAGCAGAATCTGGGATATAGCCCTAGTATTGGGTCTTGTTCTCTGGTTTTTAATGGTTTTCAGCTTAATAAGGAAAACAAAGGAAAACAGTGTTATGTTAGGTGTTATAATCTGGTCTGCCTTTGGTATTGCAACACTCTATATTGCAGGGATGATTCCTATAACAAAGATTATGCCCAATTTTACCATAGGAGACTATTTTAGATGGTGGGTGGTTCATCTATGGGTTGAACTTACCTTTGAACTTTTTGCTGCCGGTGTTCTGGCTTATCTTTCGGTTGCTCTGGGACTTGTCTCAAGAAAGAGTGCAGAGCGTATAATGCTATTTGAAATCTTTCTTGTAATGATGACAGGTGTTTTAGGAGTCGGACATCACTATTGGTGGCAGGGATTGGATCAATACTGGATAGCAATAGGAGGACTTTTCTCAGCACTGGAGCCACTTCCACTTGTTATAATGATGATTGAAGCATGGAAAAACCAGAGAGAGAGAGCCGCTTCTCCCGAAGGTTTTAAATTCACAGTTACATTTATGTGGCTTGCAGGTTCGGCATTTTTAAACTGGCTCGGTGCAGGATTCTTTGGAATGGTAATCAACACACCTACCATAGATTATTATGCCCACGGAACATATCTGATTATGCCCCATGCCCATGTGGCACTTTTAGGAGCATTCGGTTATATATCAATAGCTTTTCTTTATCTGACAGCAAGGTCAAATGCTCTGGCAAACGGTTTGGAATGGAATGATACATTGAGCAAGTGGGGCTTCTGGCTCCTTACAATCGGAGTTGTACTATTTGCAGTGCCTACAATCATAATAGGATTTAAACAGGCTCAATTAGCCCATGATGTCAGCTATTATTTTGCAAGAACAAGAGAAGCCTTAGGACCTGTTATGGGCTGGGTCAAAATCAGAATAATCCCCGATTCAATGATGATTATCGGAGGAGGTCTTGTTCTGATAGATCTTGTTAAAAAAATATATTTAACCAAGAAATCAGAAGGTTAATAATAAAATTAATGGGGAGTGGATTGAAAAATACACTCCCTCATATCTACAAAATAATTTACTGAGCTGTCTCTACAGCTTAAAAGATTTTTATACACATTCAACTAAGTAAAAAGGAAAATTTACAAATTAGAAACCCTATCTCTATTGTGATATAATTCCATAACTATGAATGAAATAAAACTCAATAAAAAAGAGAGGGAATTGGTTAATCAAATTGATAAATCAAAACTTCCAAATCATGTTGCAATAATTATGGATGGAAATGGCAGATGGGCTAAAAAGAGAGGCTTACCGAGAATTAAAGGGCATGAAAGGGGAATAAAGAGTGTCCTGTCCGTTATTGAAATCGCAAAGCACATAGGCATAAAATATCTAACTCTATACACCTTTTCAAAGGAAAACTGGAAAAGACCGAAAAGTGAAATTTCACACCTTACAAATCTTTTAAAAAAATATTTAAAGGAAAATCAGGAAAAGTTCAAAGATGATGATGTTAAATTCAATACAATAGGAGATATAGAGGATTTTGACGAAGAGCTTCAAAATTTAATTAAAACAACAATGAAAAATACTAAAAATCACAAAGGGATGAAACTTACCTTGGCTCTAAGCTACGGGGGAAGACAGGAAATTTTGAAAGCGGTAAAAAAGATAGTTGAGGCAGGAGTAAAACCCGATGAAATTTCAGAAAAAAAATTCAGAGCATATCTTTCAAATGTACCCGATGTGGACCTTTTAATAAGAACATCGGGAGAATTAAGAATATCAAACTATCTTTTATGGCAAATCTCCTATGCAGAGCTTTATTTCACAAAGGTTTTATGGCCTGATTTTAAAAAAGCGGAATTTTTAAAGGCTATCATAGATTATCAAAAAAGAGAAAGGAGGTTCGGAGAAGTATAATGGAACTTATAAAGAGAACTTTAACAGCCATTGTTTTACTTGTATTAATATATTTTCTTGCGGTAAAGGGCTCACCCACCCTGTTTTTTATCTTTTTGCAGATTGTTATCTATCTTGCACTTTACGAGCTTTTAAACCTGATTGAACTTAAAAATGAGTATAAGCTGGTTATTTTCATCTATTCACTACTCATCTCATTTTACTTTTTCACACAAAAAATCTCAATAGATACAATAATTCTCACAATGATTTTAGCTTCAGGTATCCTTCTTTTAAAGAGAACCAACAGCGAAACATTAAAGGATTTTTCCTCAAACTTTTCAAAGCTTTTTTTCATACCATTTTATCTTGTATTCACTTTAAATTTTATCTTTTACATATGGAAGGTCAGCTATTTGCATCTGTTTTTTCTTATCCTGATAATATCAATAGGAGATACGGCAGCTTACTTTATAGGCTCACTTATCGGAAAACATAAGATGTTCCCGGTGGCAAGCCCCAAAAAGAGTGTTGAAGGTTTCATAGCTTCAATAGTTTTTTCCCTTATAACAGCATACATTGCTCTACTTACATTTTACAAACTATTTCCACCGACCTTTATTCTTCTTTCGGGAGCCATAATTCCTCTTGTGGCTCAGCTCAGCGATCCGATAGAATCTCTCTTTAAAAGAGCTGCGGGAGTTAAGGATTCATCAAATATCTTACCGGGGCACGGGGGTTTTCTGGACAGAATAGATAGTTATATTTTCGCAGCACCTGTATTTTTTCTTTTAATCAGATATTTCACACTTTTAAAATAAATGAAAATTGTTTCTGTATTCGGTTCAACAGGCTCTATCGGAAAATCCACTCTAAAGGTGATTGAAAAATTTCCGGATAAATTCAAACTCAAATTTATCTCAGCTAACAAAAACATTGAAGAGCTTAAAAAACAGATTGAAAAATTTAAACCTGAATATGTCGGAGTTCCCGAAAAATCCTACGAAGAAATAAAAAACCAGTTTCCCGAGCTTAAAATAATCTCAGGGGAAAATTTTCTTGAAGATTCTGTTGACATAGATAATGTTGATTTGATTCTTATGGGAGTTTCAGGATTTGCAGCATTAAAACCAACGATCAAAGCCCTTGAAAAAGGCAGAATTGTCGCCCTTGCCAACAAGGAATCAATTGTGGCAGGAGGAGAATTTGTTAAAAATTACCTTTCCCAAATAATTCCTGTGGACAGCGAACACTCCTCCCTCTTTCAACTTTTAAAAAATATTGACAGAGACTCTTTAAAAAAAATCTATCTTACAGCCTCAGGAGGACCTTTTTTTGAAAAGGAGATAACAGAAAACCTTAAAAAAGAGGATGTTTTAAATCATCCTGTCTGGGATATGGGAGCTAAAATCACAGTTGATTCAGCCACTATGGCAAACAAATCCCTTGAAATAATAGAGGCTTTTTATCTTTTTTCATTAACCCCGGAAATGATAGATGTGATAATTCATCCTCAATCAATAGTTCACTCATTGGTGGAATTTAATGATGGGGTCAGATTTGCTCAGATGAGCTTTCCTGATATGAGATATCCAATAAGCTATGCACTTTTTTATCCGGAAAGAGCTCCCGAAGATCCCACGGATAATGCAAATTTTGATATTTCCGAGCTAAAATTTTACAAACCTGATTTTGAAAAATTCCCCTTTTTAAATATAGCCTATGATTGCATAAAAAACGGAGGTTCAAGAGCAATTGTCTTTAATGCTGCCAATGAAGAGAGTGTTTTTCTTTTTCTTGAAAATAGGGTAAAATTTACGGATATTTTTAAGATTGTTAAAAGGATATATGAGAATGAAAATTTTTATGAAATTAGTAGTCTGGATGATATTATGAGTATAGATAAAGAGATTAGAATAAAAGTTAAACAATTGGTAAATAAAGGAGATTTTTAATGGCTTTAGTAGGAAAAATTATCAGTTTTTTCATAGTATTCGGAATTTTGGTTCTTGTCCACGAATTCGGACACTTTATAACCGCAAAACTCTTCGGAGTAAGGGTTGAGGTCTTTTCATTCGGTTTCGGTAAAAGACTTTTCGGGAAAAAGATAGGAGAAACCGATTACAGGGTCAGCTTAATACCTTTGGGCGGTTATGTTGCACTTGCGGGAGAAGAGGCAAAGGATGTCAAAGGGGAACCATACGAGTTTGAATCCCAGCCAAAGTGGAAAAAGGCTTTAATCCTTTTAAATGGCCCTATTTTCAACCTTATTTTAACTGTTATTCTTCTTTCCGTTCTATTTACTGTTGGTATTCAAAGACCTGCCTATCTTGACAAACCCGCAAAAATCGGATGGATTCAGAAAGGTTCACCTGCTGAAAAAGCGGGGCTCAGAGTCGGTGATATTGTAACAGAAATAAATGGCAAAAGGATAAAAACATGGGAGCAGTTTGAAACAATAGTCACTACAAGCCCTAAAGAGATGTTAACTTTAAAGGTTTTGAGAAACAATAAAACAGTGGAGATAAAACTTCATCCGAAGGCAATGGGAGCCTATCAGATCGGTGAAGCGGGAGTTATGTATGAACTTTCAGCAAAAATAGGACAGCTTGCCTCAGGTATGCCTGCAGCAAGAGCAGGACTTAAACCGGGAGACCTTGTTTTAAAAATAAATGGTCAGAAGATAAAAAATTATTATCAGATGAGAGAGATTGTTTTAAAATCTCCCAAAAAAGAGCTAATATTTACAATAAAAAGAAAGAATAAGATAATGGATATAAAGGTTATTCCAGAGAATCAGGGAGGAAAGGGTGTAATCGGAGTTATAGCCTATTTTGAAACAGTGAAGAAAAAGTATCCTCTTCACATAGCCCTATACAATGGTCTGAAGGAAACAAAGAGGCTTACCGTACTTACATATCAGGTTCTGAAAAAGCTGATAGTCGGTAAAATTTCCTATAAGAGCCTTTCAGGTCCCATAGATATCGCTGATTTTTCCTATGCAGCCGTAAAGAGCGGAACATCAGGTTTTCTCCAGTTTTTGGCATTCATAAGCCTTCAGCTTGGGATTATAAACCTTTTGCCAATCCCAGCTCTTGACGGAGGACATCTTTTCGTGATTTTAATAGAATCAATAGTGAGAAAGGATTTCTCGCCTAAGTGGAAAGAGAGAATCGCAATGATAGGCTTTTATCTTTTAATCCTTCTGAGTGTTTTGGTGATTCTCAATGATGTTCTAAAGAGAATGCACTAAAAAATATCTGTCTTAAAT
>JALXDT010000194.1 GCA_027070475.1 Candidatus Aminicenantota bacterium
ATAAAAGGAAAGTTCTGAACCAAAGAAATCTACTATTCTCTTATATTCACTCTTTACCGCAGCTGAGGTTTCTTTTTTACCCATTATCTCAGCAATTAATTCGGTTAGAGGTAAAATATATTTATAGTCTATCTTCCTACCTGTATATCTTCCTCTCTTTTTTGAAAGTTCATATACCCTGTTTAAAACACCAACAGTTAATTTTTTGTTGCAAACAGGGCAAATTCCTCCTAATTTTTCAGTTTCTTCCGGATGGAGTGATACTCCGCACTTTCTATGACCATCATAAAAATATTTCCCTTCCTCAGGGAAAAATTCAAGAGTGTATAAAAAGCCCTCACCTGTTTTTATTGTTTTAATTAAATCATCATAAGTATAAACATCTTCCATAACATTAGCTTCTCTACCTATTTTAAAAGGTGAATGGGAATCAGAATTTGAGACCAAAGTAAATGCCATCGCATCCTTTACAAGCCAGTTCATCGGAGGATCAGAGGAAAGTCCTGTTTCCATAGCAATAACCCTCTCAGGTTTTCCTTCAAAAGCCTCTTCAAGAGAATCAAAACCAGACTTAGAACCAAAAAGTGAATAGTGAGGTGTCCAGATATGAGCTGGAATAAGAAAGCAATTTTCTGTTTCATTTTTCACCTTATCCACAAGCTCTCTTAAACTCATTTTTAAAAAGGGTCTTCCGTTAGAGTTTAATTTACCATAAGGAGAAAAGATTTTTGTTAAAATTGAAACTTCTTTAAAATCTTTACAGAGAATCAGAATGTGAACTTTCTTCTTATTCCCGACTTCACCAAAGACAAGGGAGACCTCCCCCGAAAGTACAAAATTTGTTTTTCCTCCCTTTATTTTATAAAAACCATTTCCTGTACCAATTAATATCTTTTTTAAAGTATCCTGCCACTCGGGATGAAAGATATCACCTGTAGCCAATATATCTATTCCCTTCATTTTTGCTGTTTCTTCAAGAATCTCTGGAGTCATGTTTTTTGATGTGGCAAGAGAATAGGGAGAGTGAATATGAAGATCAGCGTAAACTTTATCCATCTACCACCTTTAAATCATCAACACTAACACCCTTTAACCTTAAAAATCCTTTAAAATGAAAGTAAAACAAAATCACCAAGGAATAAAAAAAGAGATTGGGGCCCGGGATAGGGGTAAAGATTGCAGAGACAGGGAATAGCAATAGCTCAACAGCTGAATATATAAGTCTTTTTATTTTTTCCTTTTTTAGCCAAAGTGACAAAACTTTCTTTGTTTCCTCTTCATCCAATTTCGAGGAATGCAAAATCTTTAATTTATAATTTTCAAGATTGGATATAACATCCTCCTTTGAAACATAATTATAAATTTTCGGAGAATGATTTTTAACAACCTCAAGAGCCTTTTTTATTAATTTTTTATCAGATGTTAGTTTTGGATAGGTTTTTAATTCTAACCTTACTTTAAGAAGAGATTTTATCTCTATTTCTATCGTCTCCATTAAACCTCTTTTTTATTCCTAAGATAATCATAC
>JALXDT010000195.1 GCA_027070475.1 Candidatus Aminicenantota bacterium
GAGTAAAGATGAAAGAGAGCTCTCTTTAACTGTTAGAATTTTGGATTTAAGTAAATTTGGAAAAGATCTTAAAGAAATTGGACTGAGTGAATATGCTCTTTTAGATATTGAAAATATTCTGGAGGAGGGAAAGGGTGTAATATTATTTTCAGCTCCGCCCTTTAATGATTTGGATTCTTTGATGTATTCTGTCATGGATTTTGTTAGAAAGAATTATTCCTCAAAAACTATTGTAAGTTTTGAAAAAGAATTTTTAAGAAGATTACCCGGCATTGAACAAACCTTGTATGTTGATGGTAAAAAAGAGAGTTTCTTAGATGTAATTTATAAAGTGGAACCTGATATTGTTTTTGTTCACAATTTGAAGGATATAGAAATATCACAGGATATTTTCAGATTAAGTAAAAATATACTTTTTATAGTTGATATGTATTCAAAATCTGCAATAAAGAGTATTCAGAAATTAGCTGATTATTTTAATATTGATCCCAATTTGATTGCGGATAATCTAAAACTTGTTGTTAATCAAAGAATGATAAGAGTATTATGCAATAAGTGTAAAATAAGGGTAAAACCGAAGCTTGAATTTATTTCAAAGCTTAATCTCTCAGAAGAAGATTCTATGATGTCAGAATTTTATAGGGAGCAGGGGTGTCCTGATTGTAATTATACTGGTTTTGAGAAAAGGATACCAATATTTGAGGTTTTAAAAATAAATGATGTAATAAGAGAGAAAATCAGAAATGGGATAGATGAAAGTGAGATTTTAAATATTGCTATATCTGAGGGTTTTATACCTTTAAGCAATAGTGCAAATGCTATGCTTTCCAAAGGTTTAACCTCCGTCAATGAACTTATGAGACAGGGTTTTCTCTAATATGTCTAAGATAAAATTAAAAAATTTAATTATCATTATCTTTATCTTTTTTACTATATTATTAATTCTTTCTCAAAAGGAGAAGAAGAGAGTTTCCTCAAAAAATGTTAGGTATTCTTCTTTTACATTTTTTTCTCTTGATACTGTGATTGATGTTAAATACCAAGGGAATAGTCAGGAACTTGAAAAGAAGATTAAATCTGAATTTGATAGAATTTATAAAAAATTTTCTCCCTCTTTCAGGAAAAGTATTGTATATAAAATTAATAACCGTAAAGAAAATGGCATTGAATTGGATGAAGAGACTTTGTTCTTAATTAAAAAATCTCTGTTTTTCTATAAAAAAAGTATGGGTGTATTTGACATTACTGTCAAACCTCTCCTTGATATCTGGGGTTTTGAAAATGAAAAGAAAAAGGTTCCCACAAAAGAGGAGATTGCAAAAACTCTGAAATTTGTTTCTTCTGAGAGGATTAATTTAAATGATGATAAGATTATACTGCCTTCGGGATTTCAGATAGATTTTGGAGGAATTGCAAAAGGTTATGCTGTTGATAGGGCGGCAAAAATTTTTAAAAAATCAGGGGTAAAAAATTTCCTTATTAATGCCGGAGGGGACCTTATAGCAAGAGGAGTTAATGAACAAGG
>JALXDT010000196.1 GCA_027070475.1 Candidatus Aminicenantota bacterium
TATTTAATGCGAATATCTATTTTCATATAGGAGAGACTAATTTTCTGATGAACAATTTAAAAGAGGCAAAGTATTATTTTAAGGAAGCTTTAAGATTAAAACCTTATCATCAAAAAGCGAAAGAATATTTAAGGAAATTGGAAAACGGAGAAAAAAATGCCGATTAAGGAAATTAAAAAATATTTTGATGGAGAAGTTGTATTAATTCAACCGGAAATTTATAGAGATCATAGAGGTTTTTTTTATGAGGTTTTTAAAAGAAGTGAGCTCGAAAAGTATGGAATTCCTTCAACCTTTGTTCAGGAAAATCAATCGGGCTCTGTTAAAAATGTTGTAAGAGGACTCCACTTTCAGTGGGATCCACCTATGGGGAAACTTATGAGAGTAACAAAGGGAAAGGCTTTTCTTGTGGCTGTTGATATAAGAAAAAGTTCTCCCACTTTAGGAAAATGGTTTGGAATAGAAGTCTCAGAGGAAAACAGATATATGCTCTGGGCTCCTGCATACTTTGCAAGAGGCTTTGCAGTTTTATCGGACTACGCAGAAATTCAATATCTTGTAACAGGAGAATACAACAAAGAGGGAGAATCAGGAATTTTATGGAATGATCCAGATCTTGGTATTGATTGGCCTGTGAAAAATCCTATTCTTTCGGATAAGGATAAAAATGCCCAAACTTTAAAAGATTGGCTTAAAAGACCTGAATCCGATTATTTTATTTATAAGGGTTGAAGTTTGTCCGAAAGTTCGTAATATGAGATAATATAATATGAAGAGGGTTATAAAAATATCAAAAAGCTTTAAGGAAGCTGAGGAGTGGGATATAGAGCAAGCTATGTCAATGACTCCTGAGGAGAGATTAGATATAGTCCAATATTTAAGGGAGCGATATTACAAAATGAGAAAGGAGGATAGAAAAGGACTTCAAAGAGTTTATAAGATTATTAAACGAAAAAAAGGTTAAATATCTTATAGTTGGAGGATTTGCCTTTAGCTTTTATGCAATCCCAAGATATACAAAAAATCTTGATGTTTTTATTGAAAGGTCTAAAGAAAATATAAAAAAACTCTTCAGGGTTGAAGATAAGTTTCAAACCGCCGGTACTCAAAATGAAAAAGGAACAGGATTAGGGTTGATATTATGTAAAGAATTTATTGAAATAAATAAAGGTAAAATAAAAGTTGAAAGTGAGATAGGTAAAGGAAGTACATTTATTTTTACAATCCCAACCGAAATTAATTGAATTTGATGGCAACAAATAAAACATATTCGTTATTACTATCAGGGAATATCATTATTCTACTTCTGTTTAACGGACTATTTTTACATTTTGCTTCATTTTGCCGGGCACAAAACAGTATTGACAGCCTGCAAACAGTTTCACAAAACGCTCTGCCTGATAAACAAAAGTTTGATATGTTGATTGATTTATCTGAAAAATTTGAAGAATCTTTGCCTGATACAAGTATTAAATATGCAAAAAAAGCATTACAACTCGCTCAATATTTAAACAATATACAG
>JALXDT010000197.1 GCA_027070475.1 Candidatus Aminicenantota bacterium
AAAATATTAAGGAAATTCATTGTAAAAAAAACGGGCTGCTTTTTCTTTTAAATTTTTCTTTGAAAAACCTATCTTTCTCTGAGCTTTTACAAGAGATGTAACAACTGAGGATTTCATTGTTCCTTGAAAATCAAAGAGAATATCAGCTTTAATTTTTTTCAGCCTCTTTATATCCGATATATTTCTGGCAATGTGTTTTCCTTTTCTTAACTCCTTTGTATCAATCGTATAAATTTTATCTATCCCTTCAACCATTTCAAGAATAGCTTTTCCGCCTTTTTCAACTATCCATAAAATCTCTGATTCAGGGTAATTCTCCCTTAACACTTTAAATGCAGGAAGTGTATGAATTATATCTCCCAAAGAGCTTAATTTAACTATAACTATTCTATCCATATAATTCCCTTATTCTTTTAATAATATCTGTTGTTGACTGCTCTTTGGATTTTCCCACTATTCTTGTCTCAATTCCAAGAGATGAAGAAAATTTACTCTCTGCCACTGTTTCCACACTGTAATCCGGTCCTTTTATATGAAGATGGGGTATTAACTCTGAAAGAATCCTTTTAACATTATCCTCTTCAAAAATAACAACATAATCAACAACTTTTAAGGAAGCTACAAGATAGGCTCTTCCTTTTTCATCAATTATCGGCCTTCCCTCACCCTTTAATCTTCTCACGGAATTATCACTGTTTACCGCAACAATTAAAATATCTCCGTTCTCCTTCGCTTCTTTAAGATAACTTATATGACCATAGTGAAGCAGATCAAAGGCTCCGTTAGTCAGGACTATGATTTTCCCCTTTTCCTTTAACTCCTTAACTATATTTTTTAAAGAGTGAAGTGATAATATCTTTGAACTTTTCAACTCCATCCAAAAGCTCCTGTTGGTTTATTGTTGATGCTCCCGCTTTCATAACACTTAATGCACCGGCAACATTTGAAAGAACCGCTGATTTAAAAAAATCCTTACTACTTAACCATGTTGATGAAAAAACGGAAATAACCGTATCCCCGGCTCCCGTAACATCAACTATGTTTTTGTCTCCAAAGATAGGTATTTCATACTCTTTCAAACCTCTGTCAATCAGATACATTCCCTCCGAGCCTAAAGTTATGAGAATTGCCTCCGCCTCAGTTAAAGAGAGAAGTTTTTTACCCACCTTTTTTAAATTTCCGTTTTTAATCTTTAAATCAGCTGCCTCATAGGCCTCTGTTATGTTCGGAGTCGCAGAGGTTATACCTTTGAATCTGAATAATTCAAACCTTGAGTCAACAAAAATCGGCGGAAGATTTTTTAACTCCCTTTTTAAGGATTTTAAAACTTTATATGAACTTATTCCATAGCCATAATCGGAAAAAATCAGGGCATCATAATTTTTTGAAATATCTTTTAAAGTATTATAAAAGAGAGAATTATGTTTTTTTAATTTGCCCCCTCTATCCAACCTGAATACCTGCTGTTTTCTTGTGTTTGTCTCTCCTGCCAACACCCTTGTTTTTAAAGGTGTTTT
>JALXDT010000198.1 GCA_027070475.1 Candidatus Aminicenantota bacterium
ATAAAGTTCTTTTATGCTTTTCAGGAGGTCACGATTCAACTGCTCTTGCTTTGCTTATAAAAAAACTGCAAAAGTATATAGACTTTGAAATAACCCTATTTTATTTTAATCACAATCTAAGAGATGATAGTGAAGAAGAGGAGAGAATAGTAAAAGATTTTGCTAAAAGATTTGAATTTAAGCTTTTTACTAAAGATTTAAACTTTAACAATAGAGAATCAAACATAGAAGAGAGAGCAAGGGAGATTAGATATAAGGAATTAATAAAAAAAGCTAAGGAGAAAGGTTTTACTAAAATTGCCACTGCCCATACCCTTGATGATCAGATAGAGACATTTTTAATAAGATTAATCAGAGGAAGCGGTTCAAAGGGTTTAATGGCAATCCCATTGATAAGAGACAATATAATAGTGCGACCACTTCTTGAAATCAGAAAGAGAGAGATTCTTGAATATCTTAAAGCTTTAGGGATAGGCTATGTTGAGGATAAAACAAACAGAGAAACCAAACTCTTGAGAAACAAGGTAAGAAACATTTTAATCCCTCTTTTAGAAAAAAGTTTTAATCCAGCTATAGTAAATATTCTTAACAATGAAATCAAAATATTAAAGACAAATGAAAGCTATATTGAAGAGAATGCTTTAAAAATAAAAGATGAAATTATAAGAGGAGAAAAATTAAACATCAAACTTTTAAAAAAAGAGCATCCGGCAATAATAAACTTTTTAATTAGAGAATATATAAAGGATTTAAGAGGTTCTTTGAGAAGAATAACCTTCTCCCATATTAGAGCAATATCAGAGCTAAAAAATGGGCAAAAAGCATTTATCCCCGATATTACTTTGATAAGGGAATATGATTTTATTCTTCCCTATGTTCCTCAAAAAATAAAATACTATGAATATTTAATTGATAAAATCCCTTTTAAGCTTCACCTAAATGAGATAAAAAAAGTCTTTGAATTAAAAACAGTTGAGAAAATCAAAGATTTTGATGATTGGAAAAGAGCACATCTTGATTATGATAAAATAAAATTTCCAATCAGGATAAGAAAAAGGAGGGAAGGAGATAGGTACTCTCCTTTGGGCATGGGGGGGAAGTCAAAAAAAATCAAGGATATATTTAATGATATGAAGATTCCAAAAAGAGAGAGGGACTTAATGCCTGTCTTTACAGATGCAGAGGGGGAAATACTCTGGGTTTTAGGCTTAAGAATAAATGAAAAATTTAAGGTTGATTCAAAAACAAAGAGAATTCTAATAATTGAAAGATTATAGCTCTACCCTACTCTATTCTCAAAAGCTTTAATTGTGTTCTCTATAAGTGTAAGAACAGTTATAGGTCCAATACCTTTCGGAACAGGTGTTAAATAGCTTGCTTTTTTAACAACTTCAGGGTGTACATCTCCGACCAAAACATATCCTTTTTTTTCAAAGAGTTTTATCTTCTGGGGAAGAGACTTTAATTCTTTTTTTACAATATTGGAATCTGTTAGAGCATTTACCCCCACATCAATTACAACAGCTCCCTGCTTTACATACTCAGGTGTTACCATTAAAGGTCTGCCAGCAGCCACAAATAGAAAATCAGCATTTGAACATTTTTGAGAAAGATTTTTTGTCTTTGAATGGGTAATAGTTACTGTCATATTTTCCTTTAAAAGCAGAATTGACAGCGGTTTTCCAACAAGATTTGACCTTCCAATAATAACCGCATTTTTCCCTGCAAGCTCAAATTTATTGAATTTAAGAAAATTAACTATACCAAAAGGTGTGCAGGGGAAAAGTGCATCCTCCCCTCTGAAGAGCTTACCAAGGTTGTAAGGATGAAATCCATCCACATCCTTTGCAGGGGAAATAGATTCAATTATTTTATTGACATCTATATCCTCAGGAAGTGGAAGCTGGATGATAAAACCATCCACATCAACATCATTATTAAGTTTATTTATTAAACTTAAAAGGTCTTTCTCATTAATATTGTCAAACCTTAATGTCTCTGCCTTCATTCCTATCTCTTTTGCAAATTTTTCCTTTCTTTTTACATAGGAGATAGAGGCTTTATTGTTTCCCACAAGAACAACAGAAAGAGAAGGACTTCGTCCATACTTCTTTTTAAGAAGCTCTATTCTGTTCTTTAATTCTTCCTTTCTTTTTTCAATATATGCAGTGGAGGATAACCAATCTCCCATAATTAATCCTTTAAAGTTGTTAAAGTGAAAATTTCCGCATCAATCATTGCATTTTCAATAACACAATTTTCATTTGGCTTATGACCTGTGTTTTCAACCTTTCTCCATACAGCAACCTTAAATCCTCTCTCCCTTAAAAATGAAGCTAAGGTTGCATGACCAATACCTGTTAGAACTGGATCTTTCCCTAAAATTTCCCTAATAGAGTCTCTAACATTCTTTATAATCCTGGATGAGGAGTTCGTCTTTCTCGCGGATCTTATCTCCAGAGTTTTTGAGACAAAAATTCTCACTCCCTCCTCTTTTGCAACTTCATCAGCAATTCTCTTTACCTCCTGTTCTACTTCTTTAATTGAATATTCCGGTAATATTCTGCAATCCATATAAAAAGTATCATTCCCCGGAATCATATTTACATTGGGAACATTTTTTTCCTTTAATGTTGGCTCAAAGGTTGAATAGGGAGGTTCAAAAATATCATCTCTTATATTGAAAATCGAATGTAAATTATCAAGCTTCTGGATAAGTTTGGCTGTTACCTTTAGAGTATTTTTACCCAGATGGGGAGTTGAAGCATGGGTTGCTTTCCCCTTTATATGAAACTTAAACCATAAAACCCCCTTCTCGGCTATCTCAATTTTCAAACCTGAGGAGCAACCTCCATCTGCAACAATATAATAATCATCGGATATGAAAATTTCAGGATGTTGGCTCAAAATATATCTTATTCCTTTTTTGGAACCGGATTCTTCATCAGAGAGAAAAAGCAGGTTAATATCATATGGTGGAGTTAAAGATAATTCCTTTAAAGTTTTTATAGCATAGATTGAAGATATGATATCCTGATTATTATCCTCCGCACCCCTTCCATAGATTCTACCCTCCTCAATGTATGGATCAAAGGGATCCCCCTCCCACAAAGAGAGATCCCCTGCCGGTTCAACATCTAAGTGTGTTAATATCCATATGCTTTTTTTAGAAGATTTTCCTTTTAATTTTCCAATAAAGTTTGGTCTATACCCTTTGCTAACATCAAGATCAGGAGCATTGTATTCGATAATTTCATCAATGCCTACCTCTTTCAGCTTTTCTTTGATAAATTCTGCTTTCTCCCACTCACCATCTCCTCCCACAAGAGGAGAAAGAGCCGGAATTGAGGTGATGTTTAAAAGATCATCTATAAAATCCTCTGCAAAATCTTCCTCTATTTTTTCTATTATCTTTGATATTAGCTCTCTTTCTTCCATTGAACTATTTTTATCCAAAAAATTCCTTTAAAATCTTAACAACTTCTAGACCTGCCCTCTCCTGTCCCTCTTTTGCAGATGCACCAAGATGAGGCATAGGTATTAATCTGGGGTGATCAATTAGCTCAAAATTTGTTGGAGGTTCCTTTTCATATACATCAAGAACTGCAGCTCTTAGTTTTCCCTCATTTAAGATCTTTAAGAGATCCGATTCATTAATTATTCCACCTCTTCCAACATTAATGATAACTCCATTATCCTTCATTAAATTAAGTTCTCTATATGAAATCATATTTTTAGTTTTATCGGTAAGTGGGAGATGAATTGATATATAATCCGATTTTTTTAAAAGCTCATTTAGCTCCACCTGTTTTGCTGAAAGATCGGTCTTTATCTCAAAAATATCGTAGAAAAGCACTTCCATACCCAAAGCTATCTCTCTTCTTGCAACCTCTCTTCCTATTCGCCCAAAACCTATGATACCTGCAGTCTTTCCATAAAGCTCTGTTCCTGTAAAAAGTTTTTTCTCCCATTTGTGAGCTTTCATTGAAGAGTAAGCCTGAGGTATGTTTCTTGCTACTGCGAACATCAGTCCTATTGTATACTCTGCGACTGTAATTGAAGTAGCTGACGGTGTGTTAAATACCTTTATTCCAAGCTCTTCTGCTTTCTTTAAATCCACATTATCAAGACCAATACCCGCTCTTACCACAACCTCTAAGTTTTTTGCCTTTTCCAAAATGTTTGCTCTTAATTTTGTAGCACTTCTTATAACTATTCCATCATAGGTTTCTATCTCCTTTTCAAGCTCTTCAGGGCTCATTCCTGTTTTTACGGTTATATCAAAATTCTCAATACCTTTTAATTCTTCAACTGCCTTTTCTGACAATTTATCAGAAATCAATATTTTTTTCATTTCCACTCCCTTCTTAAAACATTTTCTGCAGCAGCCACACCCTTGCCCAATTCAACATTAAAACCAAGATCAGCAAGAACCATTTCAAGAGCTGATATGGCTATGATAACATCAAATCCTCCCATATAACCAAGATGAGCTATTCTGAAAAATTTGCCTTTCATAGGATCCTGTGCTCCGGATATATATGCACTGTATTTTTTTTGCATAATATTCACAAGTTCTTTTCCATCAATTCCTTCTGGAGTTTTAACAGATGTTAGAATATTGCCAGGAGCTTTTGCAAACAATTCTAAACCAATTGCTTTAACTGCAGCTCTTGTTGCATCACCTAAAATTCTATGATGCTCTATAATCCCATCAATAGTTTGTTCCTTTATAATTTTTAATGCTTCAAGCTGTTGATACACCAGAGAAACAGCAGGTGTATAAGGAGTGGTTCTTTTCCCAATACTCTTTTTTGCCTTTTTCATATCAAAATAGTATTTAGGAAGATTTGAAGTTTCTACCAACTTCCATGCTTTATCATCAAATGAAATAAATGCAAGTCCGGGTGGAATCATCAAAGATTTCTGAGAACCGGTCAAAAGAACATTAACTCCCCACTCATCCATAGGACAGGGAGTTGCACCGAGGCCTGATATCCCATCTACAACAAGAACTGCATCTGTTTTTGAAACAACCTCTGCAAATCCCTTTACATCATAAACAACACCTGTTGAAGTTTCAGAGAGTTGAGTAAAAACAGCTTTTGTTTCAGGATTATCTTTTAATACTTCTTCAAGTTTTGAAGGAGAAAGAACTTCTCCCCATTCAATTTTAATCTCCACTACCTCCACACCATAAACATTACAGATCTGTGCCCATCTTTCTCCAAATTTTCCACCATTTACAACAATCGCTTTGTCTCCCTTTGAAAGAAGATTTGTAACAGCTGTTTCCATTGCACCTGTACCTGAAGAGGTAAGAGTGTAAACATCATTTTTGGTTTGAAAGACATATTTCATTCCCTCCGTCATCTCCATAAAGAGATCAGAGAACTCTTTCGTCCTGTGATGAATTATAGGCAAAGCACCCTTTGCTAAAACAGTTTCTGGAACCGGAGTCGGTCCCGGTGATAATAGATAATACTTTTTAATCATATAAAACCTCCCAATTAAATATAAAATAA
>JALXDT010000199.1 GCA_027070475.1 Candidatus Aminicenantota bacterium
CTTCTGTATTGATAGGGTAACATTCTGATTGAGAGGTTCTGGAGAACATACAAGTATGAGTGCTTGTACTTGTGGGAGAAGATGGATCTTAATAAAGTTAAAAGGAAAAGACGAGGAAATGGGTAAGGTGCTACAATGAGAAGAGACATCATCAGGCGTTGGGGTACAGGATTCCTGATGAGGTGTATTATGGACAAGCCAGATGCTCTGTGGCATGAATTAAAAAGAAACTTTTGGTGGTCTAAAAATTGGGTACTACCTCACAACTATCCAGTCTTTTTGAAGAATTTTTTAATAAACTTGAAACAAATTCTTCACCTTAATGAAGTTCTTTATTTTTTGCTTTTAAAAGCATTATTAAAAAATCTTATCTTTTATACATTGATCTATAAAAAATTTCTATTTGATCAACTGGATTCAGTATTTATATTTATAGTTCTCAAATAAGTAGCTCAGACACAGGGGGTTGAAAATGAAAGAAAACCTAAAGCCTAAGGAAAGAGTAGCTTTAGCTATACAAGGAAAAGAGTCTGATCGGGTTCCAGTATGTACTTTAAGTGTAGGTATTACAAGAAAAGTTATAGGGATTTCTTTTTCAGAATTTTCTATTAATCCAGAACTTGCGGCTGATGCTTTAATCTATGCAAATCATATTATTGGAGATGATATTATTTTTTCTTTTATTGATCTCAGTGTAGAAGCAGGAGACTTTGGACAAGAAATAGTTTATCCTGAAAATACTACAGCTCATCCAAATTATGATAATCCTTTAATTAAAACTCCTGATGACTACGAAAAATTAAAAACTTTTAATCCTAAAATTTCACCTCGTATGTCAAACTATTTAAAAACTACTCGTTTAATTATAGAAAGATGTGGGAATGAATATCCAGTTGTCAGCTTTGTTTATGGGCCACTTGGTGTTTTAGGAATGATGAGAGGTGCGGAAAGTATATATAATGACATTTTAGAACATCCTGAAAAAGTAAAAACAGCATTGGAAATTGTTACAGAAGTTTTAAAAGACTATACCCAGGCTCAATGTGATTTGGGAGTAACAGCTGTGTGTATAGATACACTCCCTGCTGCAAT
Source organism: Candidatus Aminicenantota bacterium (assembly GCA_027070475.1). GTDB lineage: Bacteria > Acidobacteriota > Aminicenantia > JAMOAD01 > JAMOAD01 > JALXDT01. The sequence goes on from JALXDT010000199.1 coordinate 1,093, forward strand.
CTCAGGAGTAAGTGCAAATATGTGGGAAGAATTTGAAGGGAAGTATGTAAAGGTCTTAGGAGATATTATTAAAAATTCTGGCTGTGTGGTTGCAAATCATGGATGTGGAACTAGACCCTATTTTAGGGAAGTAAAAAAATGGCTGAATCCTACAATAGTCTCGTTTGCAGATGTGCCAAATGACTGTTTGGATATGACTGAAGTCAAGGACAAATATGGAAAAAATGTTACTTTGATGGGAGCTGTTTCGACTGATATTCTTTATTATGCAACCCCAAAGGAAGTTATAGAAGAATGCTGGAGGCAAATAGATTTATTTGGAAAAGATGGTCATTATATATTGGCTCCAGGATGTGAATTCCCTCCTAATGGTAATATTGCTAATGCCCGTGCAATGGTAGTAGCGTCAAAACTATAT
>JALXDT010000200.1 GCA_027070475.1 Candidatus Aminicenantota bacterium
TTACCTACTTCCTTTATTGACCTGAAAAGATTTTTTTATTAAAATGAAAAATGAATTTTGCAATATCTTTTATTCTGGCAATTTTACCGGTTGGAATTCTTCTACGCTATTTTTACAAAAAGGATTCTCTTAAACCCGAACCGATAGGACTTATTTTCAAAGTTTTTATCTGGGGATTTTTAGGTGTTTTCCCTACGATTTTTATTGAACTTTTTGTTAGAAGCTTTAAGAATTTTTTCTCTTTTTCGGTAATATTTTTTGTTGGTTTTGAAGCATTTATTGTTGCTGGGCTTGTTGAAGAGTTTGTAAAGCTTTATATAGTTAAAAAAAGTGTTTATGGAAACAGAAACTTTGATGAAGTAATGGATGGAATTATCTATACAATTACTGCGAGTTTAGGTTTTGCCTGTCTTGAAAATATTATGTATGTTATAGGAAGTAATCTTGCGGTTGCTGTTATTAGAGGTATCACGGCCGTTCCAATGCATGCTATAATGTCAGGAATTATGGGTTTTTACATAGGCAAAGCAAAATTTTCTTCTTCGGCTCGGGAGAAATCTTTAATAAAAAAAGGATTAATGATTGCTGTTATATTACATGGAACATATGATTTTCTTCTAATGATTCTGCAATATTTTCCGCAGCTTCTTTTTATCAACCTAACCTTTGTTGTTTTGCTAATTATTTTAGGCGGTAAACATTTATTAAAACTAATAAAAAAATCAAAAAATCTTGATCTTCAGGCTGGGAGAGTCTGAAAGTGAGGTATTATGAAAAGAAAAAGTATTCTTTTTTTAGTTATTGTTATATTCTTTTTTGTTTTCCATCCATTTAGCTTGTTCAGTAAAGAGAAAAGCACAAAAATTGAAATTTTAGGCACTGCGGATCTTCAGGGGCAGATGGAATCTTATAAAGACAAAGAATATCTCATCGGAGGAATCGGTAGAATCGCAACACTGATAAAACAGGAGAAAGAGAGAAACAAAAATGTTATTGTTGTTTCCACAGGTGATGATCTTATGAACCGATTTTTTCATATTTATAAAGGAAAAGCTATTTTTAAACTTATGGGAGATGCAGGGTATGATATTTTAGCTCCGGGAAACCATGAATTTGACAAAGGCCCTGAAATATTTTCCGAAGCCATATCAAAAGTAAAATTTAAAGTACTTTGCACTGATCTAATTATAAAAGGAACACCTCTTGAAAACAGATGTAAAAGATTTTTAATAAAGAATATAGAGGGAGTAAAAGTAGGCTTTTTTTCTTTAATGACAGAGGAATTTCCGATGGTAACACAGGGAAAATCTGTTAAGCTTGAAGGAACCAATATTGAATCAGCTAAAAAAGCTGTTAAAATGCTCAAGGATAAGGGTGCTGATATTATTATCGCTTTGACCCACATAGGTGAAGAAAAAGATAGGGTAATCGCTATGAAAGTGCCGGGCATAGATCTTATTTTCGGAGGACATTCCCATGAGTATCTAAAAAAGCCTCTGCTCATTAACAAAACACTGATTGTTAACGGAGGTGAAAAGGGGAAGTATCTTGTTAAGATTTTGATAAACATTAAAAACGGAAGAATTGATTTTAATGATTATGATTTCAAGCTTATTTCTGTTGACAAGTCTGTCAAAGAGGATGGCTTGATAAAAAAAGAAATTGATAATTACAAAAAATCGTTTCCAAAAGCAATTGTTTTGGGGAAAACGGATAAAGCATGGGATTTGACAAAGGAAGCTGTAAGAAAGGGAGAATCTGGTTTTGCTGATCTTGTCAATGATCTGATGAGAGAAAAATTCAAAGCTGATATTGTATTAAATAATGGAGGAGCTTTCAGAGGGAGTAAGGTTTATCCTCCGGGAGACATAACTGACGAAAGATTGAAAGAGATAGATGAGTTTTCCAATTATGCCTATTTGTTAAAAATAAAGGGTAAATACATAAGAGAAATGCTTGAATGGAGTGCTGCAAGATATGGTACCGGTGGTTTTCTTCAGGTTTCCGGAATTAGGTACACAATAGATTTAAGAGAAAAGCCGATGAGATTGAAAAAGATAGGAAAAGGGAAACTATTTGTAAGCTTTCCGGGGCAAAGAGTGAAAGAAATAGTTGTATACGATTCCAGAATAAAAAAGTGGCTTCCTCTTGAAGATGAGAGAGAGTATAAGGTTGTTTCAAATAGTTTTCTTGTAAACCGTCAGGGAGACGGATATTTCTGGTTCAAAAGGTATGGAAAGGATTTTATAAACACATACTCCACTTTTTATTCCATCATGGCTGACTATATTTCAGAGAAAAAGATAGTTAACCCGAAAGAACCTGACGGAAGAATAAAAATAATTAAATGAAGCTTGATGCAGAATACATAATTAAAAAATTAGCACTTAAGCCTCACCCCGAAGGGGGATATTATAGGGAAATATATAGATCCGAAGAAAAAATAAATTCTCTGGCACTTCCGAAAAGGTATGGAGGTGATAGAAATTTTTCAACCTCAATATACTATCTTTTGAAAGAGGGAGAGTATTCAAGACTTCACCGATTAAAGAGTGATGAAATTTATCACTTTTATCTTGGTGCGAGTGTTGAAATCTTTTTGGTTTATCCTAAAGGAAAAATTGAAACTAAGATTTTAGGCAACAATCTTGAAAGAGGAGAAAGTCTGCAGATAATTGTTCCTAAAAATGTGTGGCAGGGATTAAGATTGGTAGGAAATGGGCGATTTTCTCTTATGGGAACAACCGTATCTCCCGGTTTTGATTATAATGATTTTGAATTGGGGGATGAGAAAAAATTACAAAAAATTATCAAAATCAATAAGAAGATAAGGGAATTCTTATAGTTATCTCTCTTTTTCAGCTTTGAGGTTGATTTTATAAACATAAGCAAGGACTTCAGCTATTGCATAATAGAGTTCTGAAGGTATTTCTTCATAAAGATCAAGTTTTATTAATACCTCAGCAAGGTCTTTGTCCTCTTTTATGGGAACTCCACTCTCTTTTGCCAATTTAACAATTCTTTCTCCCAATTCTCTTAGACCTTTGGCAACAACCTTCGGCGCTTTATCCTTATCAATATCATACTTTAAAGCAATCGCCTTAAAATCCTTGTCTTTCACTTTTTCTCCATTTTAAATAATCAATTATTGAATATATCCAGAGAGGAGATAGTATTATTATTTCTGACAAAACTGCTTTAAAATTATTCATGGAAAATAGTTCCTTTAATGAGCCTTTCTTTACCCCCAGAAGTAAAGGAATATTGTAAAATTTATTGTAGAAGGGATAAAAGGGGTTAATTCCTATAGGTGCTCTTTCATCCACAACAATTAAATCAAAGAAAAGATGGATAATTAATACTGCAACAGTAAATATTGTTAACCTATTATCCTTTGTAAAAATATAAATAAGAAGAGCAGCTAATAAGATAAAGAGAAAATTGTGTGTATAGTATTGATGAATTCCCAAACCTTTTTTACCATACAGGATTAGGCCTATGATAATATCAAAATCCGGTAAAGATGCTATAAGGGTATAGACAATTAAACATTTAAGGGTATAACTCTTTTTTATTAAACCGCCACTCCAGATTCCGGCGATGGTATGGCCAACAGGTGTCATTTTTCTCTTTTTTCCCAGAGTCTGAAGAATTTTTTTACGGTTTTGTCGGCAAACATACTATTTATCTCTTTCCTTGCAAGTAGTCTTATTGTATACTCAAGAGGTGGTAAAGGTTTGCTGAGTTTTGTTTCAAGGGGATAGGTTTGATCTTTGGCTTTTGTTATTTTTCTATCTCTTTCATACCAGAGTGTTCTTAAATTTTTTACATCAATCAATCTTACTTTTATAATTACCTCTGTATCTGTTAATTTGCCGTAAACGGCTTTCTCAACCCATCCCAGAAAAAGCAAAGTCACACCTTTTTTTCTTGCAAAGGAGAGGGCATTTTTTATTGAAGTTTCTTCATCCCTGTATTTTACAATCCAGTTATAGTCATTGTTTAACATTACTTTTGCAAATTTGTTGCTTTTTAGTAATTCCTGATGGAATATTTCAGAGGCAATCTTTCCTATTCTTTGATCATAGGCAGGGGAGGAGAACCGAAGAATCAAAAGGCTCTTTTCTTTTGGATTCTTTACCTTTCCCTTTAAAAAAATATCCCTCTGAGTTGTGTCCTGATGGATGAGACAGGCTGATAAAAAAGAAACAAAAATAATTAATATAATTATTTTTTTCATTTTAAATTATAACCAAAAGAGAATGATAAAGCAATAATCACACTGTTTGCTTTTCTTTTCTTTTTAATTTATATAGGAAGACCTTAAAAGAGCTTAGTATTATACTTGCAGTTATAACAAAATAAACAACATCTATTGAAAGTTGATCTTTTATAGCTCCGTTTTCTTTTGCAATTAAAATTATAACAGCGGGAGCAATTCCTCTTGCGAAAAGGGAATTAATCAGTTTTCTATCAAGATATTCAAATTTTTTTGTAAAAAGAGAAGAAATTGGTCTGATGAGCATTAAACTTATTGAAATAGTTAATCCGATTACAATAGCTTCGGTATTTTTCAGGTTTAAAAGCAATCCAATGTATACAAAGAAAAAGGTTTTAAGAAAAAATGAAATCTCTTTATAAAATAGTTTTTCTCTTTTCGAAACAATTGGTTTTTGCTTTTTATCTTTATCCCTTTTTCTTTTTATCAGTCTTCCAAATGATTTTATTGTTCTTGAATTGGCTAAAACCAAACCCAGAAAGAGGGCGGAAATCGCTCCGTTTCCGCCTAAATATTCGGTGATTATATAAACTATTACAACATAGGCTATCATCATAATATAGTTTTCATCCTCTTTTACAATTGTCCCCTCTATATAAAACCAGAGGATACCGAAAATAATCCCTGTAAAACCTGCAATTGCAAAAAGAGATGCTATATTGGAAAATATCATTCCTGCTTTAAATTGATGGGCAATCTTAATTTGCATAATTGTGATTGCAAAAACGATGGATAATACATCGGTCACAGAAGATTCAATGGTCATTACAGTAAAAACTTTTTTGTTCACATCAAGCTGCTTTAATATCGGAATAACATAGGCAGAGGTTATACCCCCCAGAGTAAAACCTAAAAGGAGTGCTGATATTAAATCCCTGTCAATATAATACATTATTCCGGTGATTAAAATTGATGATAGAAAAAAATTCCAGAGACCTATGATTAAGCCGGACCCTAAACCATCGGCAAATGATTTCAGATCAATATCCAATCCTCCGTCAAACATAAGAAAGAGAAGAGTAAATGTTGTAAAAAGAGGCGCTATTTTACTTAATGATTGTATACTTAAAAGATTTAATACTGAAGGACCGATAAGAAAACCTATTAATAGTAAACTTAAGGTATCCGGTATGGAATATTTTTCAAAAATCCATTCTGCAAAGTATCCGAAAAGTACAATTAATGAAATAAGTAAAAGTGTAGCCTTTATATCCATTTTACAATTATAATTTAAAAATAATAAGATGACAATACATCTTTTTTGGCATTTTATAAGAGTATTTGTAGTTAAAATATGTCCTTGAAAATACATACCTATAATGCTAAACTTTTTAGGATGAATAAGATTTTAATCTTTTTGATGTTTCTTTTTATTTTAGCTTTTTACATTTTTGCAAACTTTTTGGTTTACAGGGTGATTGTATCTGTTTTTAATGTGGAATCAGTCAGATTAAAAATATTTGTGGGCTCATTTATATTCCTTACAGCTATTTCCTTTTTTGTATATGAGTTTACAGTTAGTTTTTTCAAGATAGAGTTTTTGCATTATTATTCTTATCTTTGGATGGGTTTTATAACTTTATCTTTTTTATTCTTTTTGTTGATTTATGTTTTAAGTTTAATAAATATTCCTTATCTTAAAACAGTAAGTACTGTTCTGTTAGCTTTTGTTTTCATATTATCAATAGTATCGGTGATAAACGGACTTAAATTTCCAGAGGTTAAAAAAATTGTTCTTGAATATAAAGATTTACCTGAAAATCTTAATGGTTATAAAATTGTTCATCTTTCAGACCTCCATCTTGGCAGTATAAAAAGAAAAAACTGGACAAAGCATCTTGTTTCAATTGTAAATAAACTTAACCCTGATCTTATTCTAATGACGGGAGACTTGATAGATCGCGGTGTTCAGCATATGAAAGAGGACTTTTACACCTTAAAGAAATTGAAGACAAAGAATGGAGTATTTACAGTTACCGGAAATCATGAATTTTATTCAAAGTATAAACTTTTTGTTGAATTAACGGATAAAACGGGAATAAAAAGAGTGAAAAACGAGTGTGTGAAAATTGTCCCCAATCTTGAAATAGTGGGAATGGATGATCCTGAGGTCAGGCAGTTTTTTAATGAAAAGATTACCCTTGAAGAGATAATAAACAATTGCTCAAAAGATAGCTTTAGGATTTTTCTTTATCACAGACCGGAAAATTTTGACAAAGCTGTCAAACATGGAATTAAGCTACAGCTCAGCGGACATACCCATAATGGTCAGATTTTCCCTATTAATATTATTGTTTCAATTGTTTATAAATACTCGTACGGACTTTATAAAAAAGGTGATTCCTACATTTACACAACATCGGGTGCTTCCACATGGGGACCTCCCATGAGACTTTTTTCAAAAAATGAGGTTGTACTTATCACTTTAAGGAAAGAAAGATGAAAATTTTATGTTTAAAATCAAAGCTGATGAGTGGGGCTTTAAAATTGCCGAAATTGGAAATCTCAGGAAATAATATATATAATCTAATATAAAAATGAAAAAGGATGAGGAATTAAAACTATTAAAAGAGGCTTTTGAAAAATTCGTGAAAGCATCGGATGAGCTTCAAACCTCTTACAATCAATTAAAAGAGAGAGCAAAAAATCTTGAGCTTGAGCTTAAAGTTGTAAATAAAAAGTTGAAAAAAAGTCTAAGGGAAAAGGAAAAGCTCTCCTCTTATCTGAGCAATATTATAGAAGGTATAAGTGTTGGAATTCTGATCCTCGATAATCGTGGTAAAATCACTCTTTTTAATAAAAATATGAAAAAAAAGCTGCCTTTTCTTGAAAAGGAAATAAAACTTTCAGAGATTAAAAAGGAAAGAATAACCGAGGAGTTTCTTTCCGCTCTTGAGAGGGGAGAGGAATTTGAAAAGGAGATAAAGGATAATAATTTTATCTACCTTTTATCTTTTGGAAAATTAAAGGGCAAGAGAAAAAAAATCGGTTATTACTTTATATTAAAAGATATAAGCGATATTAAAAAACTTGAAAGAGAGGTTGCCAGAACAAACAGATTAAGGGCAATGGGAGAGATGGCCGCTGAACTTGCCCATGAGATAAGAAATCCTTTGGGTTCAATAGAGCTCTATGCCTCTATGCTTGAAGAGGATTTGAAAACAGCGAAATTGAATTCTGATTTTATTAAATTTATCAGGGAGGAGATCAAAAAACTGAATTCTCTTGTCACGAATATTTTGCTATTCACAAGGGATATTACCGTATCACCGAAAAAAATTAAGGTAAAAAATTATCTATATAATATTTTAAATCTTATAGCTCCTCTTGCAAATTCTGAGAATATAAATATAGTTTTGAATATAAAAGAGGATTATGCTGTTTTTGATCCTGAACTTTTTGAAAGGGTTTTTTATAATCTTATTTTAAATTCCATTCATGCTCTTAAAGGAAAGAAGAAAGGCAGGATAGAAATAGGGTTAAGAAAGGATAGGAGCACACAGATAATCACCGTAAAGGATAATGGTGAGGGAATTGATAGGGAGATTTTAGATAAAATCTTTAACCCCTTTTTCACAACAAAGGCAAAGGGAAGCGGGCTGGGTTTGAGTGTGGTTTACAGAATTGTAAAAGCTCATAATGGAAAAATATTTATAAACAGTGAAAAGGGCAAAGGAACTGAAATAATTATTGAGATTGAGGAGGGAAAATGTGATTAAGGATATTTTAATTGTTGATGATGAAGTAAGCATGGCAAAGGCTATGGGAGAGGCTCTTAAAAGATTGAAGTATGATATTGATATTGTTCATTCTGCAGCTGAAGCTCTTGAGCTTTTTGAAAAAAATATTTACAAGGTTGTTGTAAGTGATGTCAGAATGGAGAAAATGAGTGGCAAAGAGCTTTTAAAAAAAATAAAAATGCTTTCGCCTAAAACTTCTGTTATCCTTGTGACTGCGTACGGAACAGTTCAGGATGCTGTTGAGGTTATGAAAGAGGGAGCCTCCGATTATATTCTAAAACCTTTTTCAGCAGAGCAGCTTCAGAATACGGTCAGAAGATATTTTCCTTCGGATTTTTCTCTTCAAAAGTTCAGGGAAATAATATTTAAGAGCAAGAGTATGGAAAAAGTTTTAAAATTGGCTGAAAAGGCTGCTATGGTTAATGCCCCCGTTTTGATTCAGGGAGAGAGTGGAACAGGTAAGGAGATGCTTGCAAGATATATTCATAAAAATAGTTCAAGAAAGGATAAACCCTATATAGCCGTAAACTGTGCAGCGATTCCGGAAAATCTTCTTGAATCGGAACTTTTTGGTTATGAAAAGGGAGCTTTTACAGGGGCGACAAGTTCAAAACCGGGAAAATTCGAATTGGCTGACGGAGGGACAATTGTTCTTGATGAAATAGGTGAGCTTCACTTATCTCTTCAATCAAAACTTTTGAGAGTGCTTCAAGAGGGTGAAGTTGACAGATTGGGCGGTGTGAAAACAATTCCTGTTGATGTAAGATTAATATCAATTACAAACAAAGACTTAAATGAGCTTGTTTCAGAGGGAAAGTTCAGGGAGGATCTCTTTTTCAGAATAAATGTTATACCGATAGAGATTCCTCCATTGAGAGAAAGACCGGAGGATATTGAATACCTCACCACATACTTTTTAAATGTTTACAGAGAGGAAAACGGGAAAAAGGAGCTGAAGATCTCAGCAAAAACATTAAAACTTTTGAAAGAGTATAGTTGGCCCGGTAATGTCAGGGAACTTCAAAATATTATTCAAAGAGCTGTGATTTTTGCTGAGGGAAAGGAGATCAATCCTGAGGATCTCTTTTTGGATAAAAACAGAAAGAAGATAAAACTTTCGGATGAACTGGTAAGGCTTGATGAGATGGAAAGAAGAATGATAATCATGGCTCTTAAAAAGACTCTTGGCAACAGAAAAAAAGCTGCGGAAATATTGGGAATTTCCGAAAGAACTTTAAGAAACAAAGTTAAAGAGTATGAACTTAATATTGAGGAGATATTAAGGAGTTAAGGAGGAATAAAGTGAAGAAGATAATCATTAAAAAAGAGATTTTTGAAATGTTTCCTGATTTTAAAAGGGGTGTTTTAATCTCTGAAAATATAAATAATGCTGAGCCAAATGATAAAATTAAGGAACTTTTAAATAAAGAGATTAAAAGTAAAGAGGGCTTCTCATCTCATCCTTATATAGAAGCATGGGAAGAAGCTCACAGAAAATTCGGCTCAAATCCTAATAAATACCCTCCTTCCGTTAAATCTCTCATAAAAAGGGTTTCAAAGGGAAAGAGTATTCCTTTTATAAACAATCTTGTGGCCCTTTTTAACTACATATCTTTAAAATATATTATTCCATGCGGTGGAGATGATCTTGATAAAATTTCAGGTAATCTTGTTTTAGGCTTTTCTTCGGGGGATGAAAAATTTATTCCCTTAGGAGGTAATGAAGTGGAAAATCCTCTGCCCGGCGAGGTTATTTACTTTGATGATAATACAAAGGATGTTATGTGTAGAAAATGGAATTGGAGAAACGGAGATTTTTCAAAAATGACGGAGAATACAAAAAGAGCTGTTATCAATATTGACGGAATAGGTAAAATTCCTGAAGATACAATAAAAAAAGCCGGAGAGGAGATGAAATCCATTCTTGAAACAGAGTTAAAAGCCAATGTAAAATTTGTAATTCTTAAAAAAGAAGCTCCTGAACAGGAAATTTAATCTTTTAACTCTTTTTCCATTGAGTATGCATCAATATCGGTAGGATATTAGGAAGTGATAATACCTTCAATCCTATATCCCAATTTTTTATAAAATTCTATTGCAGGTTTATTGTTAGCAGCAACCTCTAAAAAAACCTTTATTACCGAATTTTCTCTCATTATCTTTTCAGCCTCTTTCATCAGAATTTTTCCGATTCCCATTCTTCTGTATTCAGGCAGAATATCTATGGTAAGAATTTCTCCGAATTCGTAAAATAAATAAATGAGGATAAAACCAATTATTTTATTGTTTAATTTAGCTCCTATTTTTATCGTATTATTATCCTCAATATAAAGTGAAAATGTTTCTTTATCAAAGGCGATTTCCGGCGGAAAGCAGATTCTATCTATTTCATACATCTCTTCAATATCTTTTTGGGAAAGTTCAAATAGTTCAATGTCAGGCATTTACTTTTTATAGATTATTTTATCCCCTCGGAAAATGTAGAGGATAAAATTTTTTATCAGCACATAGAATGCTCTTACCCCGTCTTTCCAGTTTATCTTCTTCCCTTCCTCATAGGTTCTTCCATGGTAGGAAATTCCTATTTCATAAACCCTTATTCCTTTTACTTTTGATAATTTGAATGTAACCTCAGGCTCAAACCCGAATCTGTTTTCAGTCAGCTTTATTTTTTTTATTATGTCAGCTTTGAAAACTTTATAACAGGTTTCCATATCGGATAAATTAAGATTTGACAGCATGTTTGAAAAAAGTGTTAAAATTTTATTCCCTAAATAGTGCCAGAAATAGAGAACCCTTCTTGCCTCCGTGGTTATGAACCTTGAACCATAGACAACATCAGCTCTATCCTCAAGTATGGGTTTTATGAGTTTTCCGTATTCATCGGGATCATACTCAAGGTCAGCATCCTGAATGATTATGATATCTCCGCTTGCTTTCTCTATTCCCTTTCTTAAGGAATAGCCTTTGCCCATATTCTTTTCATTTTTAAGTAAAACAATTTCGCTGAATTTTGATTTGAGCTCCTCAAGTTTTTTATAACTTCCATCTTTTGAACAATCATCAATTATTATAAGCTCCTTTTCAATATTGAGCTTTACGGAAAGCACCTTTTTGACTATTTCCTCCACTGTCTTCTCTTCATTGTAAACAGGCATAATTATACTTAACTTCTTTCCCATAAAACTATTATACCAGTGGTTGAGATTTGACACAAATTTGACAAAAGACATTCGGACTAAAAATCGGGGAAACTTTTTAGAAGGCTGATAATTATTATTTATAAGATGGGGTGAGTGAGGGGACTTGAACCCCCAACATTCGGATCCACAGTCCGATGCTCTGCCATTGAGCTACACTCACCAAATCTTAAGTATTTTATAATATCTTGGTTATTTGTTCAAGTTTTGTCCTTCTTGTGGATAATTTTATTAACTTTTCCTTAATTTCGTCATTAAGGAAAGGGAGACTTTTGATGTTTGTTTCAAACTCTTTCAGGGTATTCTTCTGACTTACACTCGCACACGAAAAATTAACTTGACTTTTTGCTTTTCTTTGCTATATATTATTTATATGAGGTTAAGGATGATAAACTCTGGCGTAATAAAGGGGGGTTAAAGCTATGATGGGAAAAAATTCTCATAAAATAACCCTTAAGAAGACCGCACAGTATTTTAAAAAAGGAAAATTTACTCTTTATAAAATGGCAAGGGAAGTCAAAATCCCCGCTGAGAAAATTGAAGTGAAAAGAAATAAAAAATTAATATTCCGAGTTCCTAATAATCAGGAATTTATAAGGAATATGAAGACAATTTATGGGAGGAGGTAAAAATGACTAGAAAAAATGGAAACAGAGCCCCAACGGGATGTAAATACGAACAGTTCACATATCTTCCAAAATTATCGTTTTATACGAACAGTTCGGATATGAAGAAGTTGCCCGAATCCCCTATAAGGAGGTACTAAAATGATTGTAAAAGGTATTGTAAGACATTTTGGGAATCTAATATCCAGCGCTGAAAGGTGCATTATTGAAGGAATAAATGATGGTAGAATGGAAACAGAACCATCAATTACAGATCGTTTCATAAATGAGCTTGAGAGAGTTTTTAATCAAGAAAGAGGAAAAGAAAATATATTATTTAGAGCTAGGACTTTGCGGGATAGAGGGCCGAATGCTCCCGAGCAAAGATTTGGTGCAGATTTTTGCGGAGTTTTAGATGTTCAATTTGAAAATTTTAAACAAACAAAAGGCTTTTTGGCTCAGGCAAAGATGGAAAAAGATGGAATTGTTGTGCGAAAGGGCTTATGGGGGGTAACTACAGTAACCTTTTCTTCCGAGAATAAGCTTAAAAGGCTCAAAGAACAAGCAGAGAGGATGCTTTCGGTTACTCCTGATAGTTTTGTCTTTATATTTAGCTCAAAAGGATTTGTAGTTGTTCCAGCATCTTCCATAAAAGGATTGGTTAAAGGGGGCAAATTATATGCAAAACCTATTGATCGTTTCTTTAAGGAGTATCTTATGTGCTTTATTGGAGATCATCGATTAAAAGCTTACGATGATAGCTCACTTGAGTCTCTGAGAGTTAAAACTAATGCCAGAACAGCTATACTGTTTCAAATCCATGAAAAGGGATTATGAAATGTAGTGGCATAGCATACTTGGATAGGTTAGGTGCAATGTCCAAACTACGGAGAAACCAAAATGAAAATTAAAAAACTAATACTGGAAAATTTCCGGATATTTAAGGACAAAATCATTATTGATTTTGATGATCTAACTGCATTTGTTGGTAAAAATGATATTGGAAAATCAACTATTTTAGATGCATTAGACATATTCTTTAATGAAAAAGATGCTCAAGTTAAACTTGATAAAGAGGACATGAGTAAGGGTTCAAGTAATAATGATATAGTAATTGGTATTGTATTTGAAAACTACCCGCAAGAAATTGTGATTGATACTACCGTTCATACAAATTTGAGAAAAGAATATTTGCTGAACAGTGACAATTTATTGGAAATTCATAAAATTTTCCCCAATGGAGATGTAAAAAAAGTAAAGACATATATAATGGCTAACCATCCATCAAATAAATGGCTTAAAGATCTTCTCATTCTTAAAATATCAGAATTAAAAAAGCGAGCAGGGGAATTAGGAATAGATTTATCTGATGAAGATAAAAGGATTGCCTCAGTAATTAGAAAAAAAATACGAGATTATTTTAAGGAGGAGGAAATCCAATTAGACAGGGTTGAGATACCACTTGACAAAGAAGGTGCTAAGCAAATTTGGGATCAAATAAAAAATTACCTTCCATTATACGCCCTGTTTAAATCAGATAGACAAAATGTTGATCAAGATACAGAAGTTCAAGATCCTATGAAAATAGCGATAAGAAAACTGCTGAAGGGGGGAGAGATTAGGACCAAGTTAGAAGAAATTAAAAATGAAGTGGAAAAAGAAATAGTCGAGATTGCAAACTATACAATTGATAAGTTAAATGAAATGAATCCTGAGATAGCACAGAAATTAAAGCCTAAAATTCCTGATCCAAAATGGGAGAATGTATTTAAAGGGATAACAATCAGTAGCGATGAAGATATTCCTCTTAATAAGAGAGGAAGTGGAGTTCGCAGGTTAATTTTATTGAATTTTTTCAGAGCAGAGGCTGAAAAGAAAAAAGAAGAAAGAAATGTTCCAGATATTGTTTATGCCTTTGAAGAACCTGAAACTTCTCAACATCCAGAACATCAAAAGAAATTAATTGAAGCTTTTCTATCTTTATCAGAAAGAGAAGATGTCCAGATAATTTTAACAACTCACAGTCCGGGTATTGCCAACTTATTGCCGGTAGAAAGTTTAAGATTTTTATTTAAAGATAATGATGGGAAAGTTGTTGTTGAGAAAGGAGCTGATGAAGTTTTAAATAAAATAGCCAAAAGTTTAGGTGTGTTACCAACAGTTGATAAAGATATAATTGAGCAAATTAAATTAGTTGTATGTGTTGAGGGTCCTACTGATGTAGAATTTTTTAAGAGACTTGGTAAAATAATAGATGATGAATTAAAAATTGACTTTGAAAATTACAAAAGAGTCGTCATAATACCATTAGGTGGATCCATCCTAAAATATTGGGTTGATAATCATTATTTAAGAAAGTTAAGCAAGCCAGAAATTCATATTTATGATGGAGACAAAGAGGAATACAATAGAAAAGCTAAAGAAATTAATAATCGTGGGGATGGTAGTAAAGGATTTGTTACTAATAAAAGAGAAATTGAGAATTATGTCCATCCAAAAGTATTGGAAGATATATTTAAAGAATTAACTCAAAACTCATTAATTGATAGAAAACAATCAAATTGGATTGATAATTGGAATCAGCTTGATGTACCTAAAGAGATTAAAAACAAAGGCGTCCCGTTAAAAGAAAAAAAGATCAAAGAAAAGATAACTACGGAAGGGATAGAAAAAATGACATTAGAACTTTTCAAAGAATTAAACGCTTATGAAGAAATCGAACAGTGGTTTAAAGCAATGAAAGAGGTGGTTAGTTGAATATACACACTGTACATGACAAGCAGATATCTGGTTTGGGCTTTAAGCCCTCACCCAAATCGCCTTTGGCGACTTCAGATATCTGCCGAACGTTGTGCGCCATCGCCTTTAAAACAGGAGGTTAAAACATGAGAGATATAATAAATTGCATTAAAAAGTATGTTGAAATTACAGAAGAAGAACAATTTATAATCCATTGGAAAGAATTGGCTAAAAGATTATTAAACGGAATAAACAATGAATATCAACAAAAATCCCACGAACCTGATATAGTAAATACAATTGAGACAATCATAAATAACATAGGTCAATTTAGGGCAAAAAACAGAAATTTTAATATTTCCACTAATTCTATTTTTATTCATGGACCCAAATATTTGGTAGAATTTGAATATTATGGTAAGAAGACTCGAAGGGAACTAGGTGATATAATTTTCATTTTATCAGTGGTTTATAATGGTAGAAAATTTTTCGAAAAAATGACAATTAACCAAGTAAAGAAAACTACAAAAACGTCATGGAATTTTGGAAATAACAGCTCTAAAGAGCAACTTTATTTACTTTCTAGATTCCCAAGTTTTATGGGAGCAAATAGATCGTTAATTCCTATGAAAGAGTTTAACTTACCCAACATATCTGGTTGTCTTGGAAGTCATGGATTGCTCTATTCGCCTGGTGATTTTGCTCTAATTAGTTCAAAAGAATTGGAAGTGATTTTATCAGGAAAAAATAGGTTAAAGTTAAAAAACTTGATTGAGAGAATTCCACCTAATATCACATGTTGTTTTCCTTGTTGTTTGTTGTATAAGTATGATATAGATTTCGAAGAGTGCCTCTACATTTTACATAAATTTCTTCATTTTTATCCTAAATATTTTAAGCCTCTTCCATTTATATGCAATTTGCCAATATTAGGAAGTAGTTGTATATCATATAATGTGTATGATTTTTCAAATAAATATTTGGTTGGACATATAGGGGAACTAATATATGCGAAAAAATTACCTCGTAATAGATCTGCTTACCAGTTTTTACAAGATTTGCTTAATGCAATTAGAAGAAAAGCGGAAAGAGAACAGTCAAAAAATGTGTTGGACTTCATAAGTTCTTTTTATCAGTATGAGTATGATAATGATAACGTTGATAGAGAATACGGTGAAAGTAATTATGAAGGAGGAGGTATTGGTATAATCCATACAACAGTAAACTTAGGAGAAGGTGAATATTGATGGTGACAGCTTATAACAATAGGTAAAATCAGGAGGGTGAATAATGAACAAAATTAATCCGAAGAAATTTCAAAAATCAATCACAGAAGAGCTTAATACCATCAAAGATAGGGTTAGAAACTTAGTTGGGAACGCCCATTGGGGAGAGGATGGAAGATATAAAGAGGCAATCCTGAAAAATGTCATAAGAAGGTTTCTTCCGACCAATTTATCCATCGGAACAGGTTTTGTAATTAGGAAAAATAATAAGGATGAACCCCAAGTTTCAAAACAGATTGATATAATCATTTACGAAAGCACTATTCCTGTACTGTTTTCAGAGGGAGATTTTGTCATCACCACATATAAAAATGTGAGAGGAATTGTTGAAGTAAAAACCAAGATAAGAATAGGTGAATTACAAGAAATTATGCAAAAAGCAAAAGAAAATGGAGAACTAATTGGGAAGGACATATTTAATGGAATTTTTAGTTATGAATTTGATGGTAACATTAATTCTAATACTATAGACCAAGCACTAAAGGGGGCAAAAAACTGCGTGAATCACATATCCTTAGGACCCGATATGTTCATCAGATTTTGGAAAAGGGAAGACAGAAACAAATTAGATCCTCCTGTAAAGAACTGTCAAAATGATTTTTACAATGTTTATGAACTTCGAAATTTATCATTTTCTTACTTTATCTCAAACTTGCTTGAATTAACTTGTATTTCGGAACTTGATGATAGGTGGTGGTTTTTATATCCTATTGTAGGAACGAAAGAAAGACACAGGATGAAAACAGTATGTTTAAAAGATTAAGCCTGACTGCGTATAACAAGCGGGTCTCTAATTCAGGTTTTCAACTATCGCCCAAAACACCCTTGACGGCTTTAGATCCTCGCCCACCGTTATTCCAAACTAATAACCAACTAAAAACCCCGCATCATTAAATAGACAAAAGCTTCAAAGTATGTTATTAGATATAAGAAACGATTTTACAAGGTTTATCCCTTTTGAGAAGGTGAATAATCTATTTTAAATAACTATTTTTTACTTTTCTCTATACCGAGTAATTCAACCTCAAATACAAGGAGTTTGTTGGGACCTATTACATTACCGGCTCCTCTCTCTCCATAGGCAAGTTTTGAAGGGATATAAAATTTATACTTTGCACCGACTCTCATTAATTGAAGTCCTTCCACCCATCCTGGAATAACTTTGTTTAGCTGAAATTTTGCAGGTTGATTTCTCTTGTATGAACTGTCAAATTCCTTTCCATCTAAAAAAGTACCTCTATAATGAACAATCACTGTGTCGGTTGGTTTTGGATGGGGACCTGTTCCCTCCTTAATTACTTCATACTGAAGTCCGCTTGGGGTGGTTTTAACTTCAGGTCTTTTTTTATTCTTTTCAAGAAAATTCTTCTCTTCCGCTAAATTAGCATCTCCCGCAGCTTTTCTTTTTTCCATATCTTTTTGAATAAGCTCTTTTTGAAAGGATGATAATACTTGCTGAACCTCTTTGTCATTTAGCATTGGTTTATTACCCTCAAGAGCATCTTTTATTCCCTTTATAAGTGCTCCTTTGTCAATATCAGCGGAAAGATCTTTTATATTCTTTCCAAAATTATAGCCCATAGCATATCCTCTTTTTGCAGCTGTTGAATCCATTGAAACTTTTTTTGATTCAGTTGCTTTTTTGCATCCAACCCATATGAGAATAAAACTTAAAATTAAAAAAAATACCAGACTTTTTTTCATTCCTAACTCCTTGTCTATTTTTAGATTAAACTATAACAGAATATTTATGGGTATTCAAGGTTCAACGATTTTTTTGAGACTTGTTAATTT
>JALXDT010000201.1 GCA_027070475.1 Candidatus Aminicenantota bacterium
TAGCAGTGGAGACATCTAACAATTTTAAAACATCGAGAGGATTTCCGTATCCATTAATCGGCTTTTTAACTCCTACCTCAATAATATCATTAATTTTAACAATAATAGTACCATCCTTTAATTTGTTAGCAGGAAGTCCCTTAAATTTATAGGGATAATCTTCATCCTTTTTCTCTCCCGGTTTAATAAAATTCACAAAAAAGGGAAAAGCAATTCTATCTGAATTTCTTTGAATAATTCCGCTCACTCCATTTTTGGTTTTTCCTATATATGCAACAAAATAATATCCCTTCAGTTGACTGTTTAAATACTTTCTCAAAAAATGTAGAGAAATAGAATCAACAGGGGATTTTTTTTCTTCCGAAAAAAGCATAAAACCCACCACTATTAACACAAAGAAAATTATTATTTTTTTCTTATTAATCATTTTAATATCCTCGGTATTTTTTCAGAAAGTCTTGCAAGAACTTCATAATTTATTGTGTTTATGTTTTGCGCCCAATTATCAGCTGTTAAGATTTCTTCTCCGTCTTTTCCGATTAAGGTAACCTTATCTTCCGAATTAAGATTTCTCATATGGGAAACATCAACAATAGTTATATTCATACATACCCTTCCTCTTATGGGAACTCTTTCCCCTTTTAAAAGAAAATAACCTCTGTTTGAGAGTTTTCTATCTATACCATCATAATACCCGACCGGAAGAACAGCTATTCTGGTTTTTTGCGTGGTTTTGTAGGTGAGCCCATAGCTAATATAACTACCTTTTTTTAAATCTTTTAATTGTGCAATTTTTGTGTAAAAGGATAAAACTTTTTTAAGTTCAAGTTCATTTTTGTATTTTAAGAGAAAGGATAGATGGGTCTCATTTGAAGGCCAGTACCCATAAGCGCTGATTCCCACCCTTACAAAATCAAAATGGGTTTCAGGGAAGAGAAGGGTTGAAGCGGAACAGGAAAAATGCCTTAAAGGTGAAAAACCATCCTTTTTTATCATAGCATAGAATCTTTTAAATCTTCTGAGCTGATAATCAGCATAGCTGTGATCAATTGTATCCTCTATATTTGCAAAATGGGAGGAAACAGCTTCAAACTTTGCATATTTAAGTTTGTCCAGAATTTTTTTATACTTTTTCCATTCATTTTTATTTATTCCCTGTCTTCCTGTCCCTGTCTCAAGCTTCAGATGAAAATATGCAGTTTTTTTTAATTTTTTAGCCTTTGCCTCAAGAGCAAGTATATAATCAGGATTATATACTGTAAATCTTATTTTGTTTTTTATGCCCTCTTCAATTTCATCTCTTTCTATATAACCAAGGGAAATAATATCCCTTTTAACCCCAAGCTTTCTCAACTCTATAGCCTCTTCAAGGCTGTTCACCCCATACCAATCCACAATACCGCTCTTTTCCGCAACTTCAACCACTGGCTTTATTCCATGTCCGTAGGCATTGGCTTTTACAACAAAAATTATCTTTGTTTTATCCTTTACCAGAGATCTTATTAATTTTAAATTATGCAAAAGAGCTTTTCTATCAATTTCAATCCATTTTAACATTGTATTATATTTTACCAGAGAATTGAAAAAAATTACACAAAGAATAGCTTTGAGCTAAGTCGTGAATGGTGAATGGTGAATCGTGAATTGGTGTAATATATACCGTAGGGGCAATTCATGAATTGCCCCTACAAATATTCATCGCTCCAATTCACAATTCACTATTTACTTTTCACAATTTATGCCTTTCCCCCTCAAACATCTGTGAAACTTCGTTATTTTTTGAAAAAAGAGAGTGGGATAGTGTATAATATATAAAAATAGAATATCTTTCAGGAGGTAAAAGATGAGATTGGACAAATTTACAATAAAAGCACAGGAGGCTATTCAAAATGCTCAAAGTCTTGCTATGGATTACGGGCATCAGGAAATTCTACCTGAGCATCTTCTAACAGCTCTTTTGGTTCAGGAAGACAGTATAGTCCCCAAAACACTTGAAAAAATCGGGATAAAACCTGTTCAAATTGTTTCCCAATTAAAAGATTATCTTAATACACTTCCAAAAGTTCAGGGAGCTGAGATCTATCTTTCACAGAAACTAAACAGAATTTTAAATAATTCCTTCGGAGAAATAAAGCAGTTCGGAGACGAGTTTGTTTCAACAGAGCATCTTTTTCTTTCAATTTTAAAAGACAAAAGCTCTGAAGCAGGGAAAATTCTTGAGAAAAATGGTGTAAAAGAGCAGGTTTTTCTTCAGGCTTTAATGGAAATCAGAGGTTCTCATAGAGTGACGGATCAAAATCCTGAGGATAAATTTCAGGCTCTGGAAAAATTCGGAAAAGATCTCACAGAAATGGCAAGAGCCGGAAAGCTTGATCCTGTAATCGGAAGAGATGAGGAAATAAGAAGAGTTATTCAGGTGCTTTCAAGAAAAAAGAAAAATAATCCTGCTTTAATAGGAGAGCCGGGAGTCGGGAAAACCGCTATAGTTGAAGGTTTGGCGCAGAGAATAGTTAACGGAGATGTTCCCGAATCTTTAAAAAACAGAAGAATAATAGCCCTTGATATGGGAGCACTTTTAGCTGGAGCAAAATTCAGAGGAGAGTTTGAAGACAGACTAAAAGCTGTTGTGAAAGAAATTGTTGACAGTGAAGGACAGATAATTTTATTCATAGATGAAATGCACACAATAGTCGGAGCAGGCTCAGCCGAGGGAGCGGTGGATGCTTCAAACATTTTAAAACCATCCCTTGCAAGAGGAGAGCTGAGAGCTATCGGAGCTACAACCCTGAATGAATATAAAAAATACATTGAAAAGGACCCGGCTCTTGAAAGAAGATTCCAGCCTGTTTATGTATCAGAGCCAACTGTTGAAGATACGATTTCAATTTTAAGAGGCTTAAAGGAAAAGTATGAAGTACACCATGGGATAAAGATAAAAGACTCAGCACTTGTTGCAGCTGCCGTTCTATCCCACAGATATATTGCTGACAGAAAGCTTCCGGATAAAGCCATAGATCTTATAGATGAAGCTGCGGCAAAGTTAAGGATTGAAATAGATTCAATGCCTCAGGAAATAGATGAAATAGAAAGAAAGATAACCCAGCTTGAAATTGAAAAACAGGCTCTCTCCAAGGAAAAAGACGAAGCATCAAAAGAAAGACTGGAAAAGATAAAGAAGGAGCTTGCGGAGCTTAAAGATAAAAGCAAAGTTTTAAAAGCTCAGTGGCAGAGAGAAAAAGAGATCATTGAAAAGATAAATTTCCTTAAAAAAGAGATAGAGGAAAAGAAAACACTGGAGCAGAGATATGAAAGAGAGGGAAATCTTGATAAGATAGCTGAGATAAGATATGGGATTATTCCGAAATTACAACAGGAATTGGAGCAAAAGAACAAAGAGTTAAAAGAGATACAGGAGAAGGGAGGAATGCTCAAAGAGGAGATTGATGAAGAGGATATAGCTGAAATTATTTCAAGGTGGACAGGAATTCCAGTGTCAAAACTTCTTGAAGGTGAAAGAGAAAAATTACTTAAGATGGAGGAAAGACTTTCTGAAAGGGTTGTGGGACAGGATGAAGCTATTAGAGTAATCTCCAATGCAATCAGAAGGTCAAGGGCAGGATTGCAGGATCCTAACAGACCTATTGGTTCCTTTCTCTTTTTAGGGCCGACCGGAGTAGGTAAAACAGAGCTTGCAAAGTCTTTAGCAGAATTTTTATTTGATGATGAAAGAGCAATGATCAGAATAGATATGTCAGAATATATGGAAAAGCACTCTGTAGCAAAACTCATAGGTGCACCTCCGGGATATGTAGGTTATGAAGAGGGAGGCCAGTTAACGGAAAAGGTGAGAAGAAGGCCTTACTCTGTGATTTTGATGGATGAAATTGAAAAGGCTCATCCCGATGTTTTTAATATACTTTTGCAGATTCTTGATGATGGAAGATTAACAGATTCAAAGGGTAGAACAGTAGATTTCAGAAACACAGTCATAATAATGACATCCAACATAGGTTCCCAATATATAATAGATTTTATCAATGACAGAAAAAAACTTGAAGAAGAGATTGACAAATTATTAAAAGCTCACTTTAAACCTGAATTTCTAAACAGAATAGATGATATCGTAATATTTAATCCGTTAACAAAGGATATGATCCTAAAGATTGTTGATATTCAACTTAAAAGGCTTCAGAAACTTCTTGATGATAAAAAACTCAAGCTAAAAATTAGTGATAAGGCAAAAGAATATATTGCCGAAATAGGCTATGATCCCCAGTTCGGAGCAAGGCCTTTAAAAAGAGTTATTCAAAGAGAAATTCAGAATAGACTTGCTTATGAAATATTAAATGGTAAAATAAAGGATGGAGATACTGTGATTATTGATTATGATGGAAAAGATTTAATTATAAGAGGAGAAAATGGATAGTCCTAAAATTTCAATTATTGTTCCAGTGTACAATGAGGAAAAAAACATTCCTATTCTTTTTGATGAAATTGTTAAAACAATGGAAGGGTTTGAACCTGATTTTGAACTTATCTTTGTAAATGACGGAAGCAGGGATCAATCCCTTAAAATAATAAAAGAATTAAGAGAAAAAGATAAAAGAGTAAAGTATATTGATTTTAGAAAAAACTTCGGACAAACCGCTGCTCTTGCCGCTGGTTTTGATTTTGCAGAGGGAGAGATTATGATAACAATGGATGGTGATTTACAGAATGATCCCTCGGATATACCGGCTCTTGTAAAAGAGTTAAAAGAAAAGAATCTTGATCTTGTGAATGGGTGGAGATACAAAAGAAAAGATCCTTTTATTTCAAGGAAACTTCCGTCAATATTAGCGAACAAACTAATATCATGGATAACAGGGGTCAAATTACATGACTATGGCTGCACATTAAAAGCATACAGAAAAGAGATTGCCAAAGATTTAAAGCTGTACGGAGAACAGCATAGGTTTATTCCCGCACTTGCATATATTGAGGGTGGAAGAATCGGGGAAATGAAAGTTAATCACAGAGAGAGAAAATTCGGAAAGAGCAAATATGGAATATCAAGAACCATAAGAGTTATTCTCGATCTTATGACTGTAAAGTTTTTATCAAGCTATTCCACCAAACCATTGCAAATTTTCGGTTTATTGGGAACCCTTACTGGAGGAGCCGGGATTTTAATCGGCTTATACTTAGCCTACATCAGATTAATACAGAAAATTGGAATCTCCGGAAGGCCACTTCTTTTTCTCTCAATGCTCCTGATTTTTATGGGAGTTCAATTCTTTTCTTTAGGTTTGATAGGAGAAATGCTTTCAAGGACCTATCATGAAT
>JALXDT010000202.1 GCA_027070475.1 Candidatus Aminicenantota bacterium
ATTTACAGCCACTTTCATATTTTATTAATTTCTTAAACATCAAGAAAAAGTCTACATAAAAAAATAATTAAATTCTCATTGATTTTGTTCAACTCTTACTATATAATTTTTATTAATTAATACTAATAAAGGAGGTTATTATGAAAAAATTTTTATCATTTTTTATCTCAATTGTCTTCTTATCTTCATTGCTATCTGTTGTTAGTTTTGCTGGAGTTAAGAAGGACAAAGTTAAATATGTTAAGTATGTACCTGATAAGGTAATCAAGGAAATGATAGAGCAGGACAAAGAAAAAGAGAAAAAAGAAAAGGAAAAAACAGCTGAAATAATAAAAAAAATTAAAGAAAAAAAGAAAAAAGAGAGAGAGAATAGAAAGATTATAAGATTTGATGTTTCAAAAATTAAAAAACCTTCCTCATTAAAAGTTTTCAAAAAGGTATGGCATTTCCCTCCGGTAGCCCAGTATTTAACAGGAACATGCTGGGATTTTTCAGCCACCTCTTTTATGGAATCAGAAATATACAGGCTCCATAAAAAGAAAATAAAATTATCAGAAATGTTTACCGCATATTATGAATATGTTGAAAAAGCCAGAGGTTTTGTACAGACAAGAGGAAATTCTGCTTTTGGTCAGGGGTCAGAATCCAATGCTTTAATAAGAATCTGGAAAAAGTATGGTATTGTTCCAGAATCAGTTTACAAAGGAGTTCTAAGAAAAGATGGAAGACATGACCACTCTCAAATGTTTAAAGAAATGAAAGATTTTCTTAATTTTGTAAAAGAAAAAGGTTATTGGGATGAAAAAGAGGTAATAGCTCACATTAAAATAATATTAAATAAATATTTGGGCACTCCACCAGAATCTTTTACATATAATGGTAAAACTTATACTCCCAAAACTTTTCTAAAAGATATCGTAAAATTAAACCTTGATGATTATGTTGGGTTTATGTCTACAAAGTCAATTCCTTTTTATACTAAAGGAGAGTTCAAAGTAACAGACAATTGGTGGCACAGCAAAGATTATTACAATGTTCCTTTGAGTGTTTTTTATATGATTATCAAAAGAGCGGTAAAAAACGGTTATTCTCTTACAATAGGAGGAGATGTATCGGAACCGGGATATTATGGAGAAGAAGATATAGCTGTTATTCCAACTTTTGATATTCCTCAAAATTATATTAATCAGGATTCAAGGGAATTTAGAATTTATAATCATACAACTGGAGATGACCATGGTATTCACCTTGTTGGATATGCAAGAGTTGGAGGAAGGGATTGGTTTTTAATTAAAGATTCAGCAAGAAGTGCAAGGCATGGAAAATTTAAAGGTTATCTCTTTTATAGGGATGATTATATAAAATTAAAAATGCTTACAATAATGCTTCATAAAGATGCAGTGAAAGATATTCTTGAAAGGTTTAAAAGCCAGTAAATAAAAGATTGACTATTGTGTGAAAATTTGATATAAAATATGCGGGCCTGTAGCTCAGCTGGCTAGAGCAGCCGGCTCATAACCGGCCGGTCACAGGTTCGAGTCCTGTCAGGCCCATTTATCAAGGAGATAAAAATTGATCACTCAAATTGAAGAGCTGATAAAGCTTCAGAATGTTGATAAAGAAATAATAAAAACAAAGAAAAAATTAAAAGAATTTCCAAAATTAATTAAGGAAATAGAAGATAAGATCGCCAAGAGTATTCAGATAGTAGAAAATGCCAAAAAAAGACTTATTGAAAATCAAACTTCGAGGAAAAAACTTGAACTTGATGTTGAAGAATATAAAAATAAAATTAAAGAAAAGAAATTAGCTCTCAATTCAATAAAGACAAACAAAGAATACTCCGCAATGATTGCAGAAATCGAGTTCATGGAAAAAAAGAAAGAAGAGGCTGAAGAAAAGGTTATTCAATCCCTTATTGAGACTGATGAAATTCAAGAAGAAATAAAAAAGGCAGAAGAAGAAAGAGCTAAAGTTAAAACAGTATATGAAAAAGAAAAAGAAGAAATCTTAAAGCAGCAAAAGGAAGTTGAAAATCATTTGAAAGAGTTGGAAGAAGAGAGGGCTAAAATAGCAGATGTCATAGATGAAGAATACCTTAAGCTATATACAGATCTTGGGAAAACAAGGGGAGGGATTCCTCTTTCAAAGGTGGTTAATGGATTTTGTTCAGAATGTTATATGAAGATAAGACCTCAGGTATTAGTAGAATTAAAAAAGGGAAAAGACATTATCACATGTGAAAATTGTGGAAGAATTCTCTACTTAGAAGTTGAAGTAAAGGAGTAAGTTAATTTTCCATTAATTTTGAAACTGCTGATTCAAGCCAATCGATTTTATCTATTTTTTCTTTTTGAGGGAGGGAATTATAAAATTCACTTTTTTTAAAATATGAATAAAGATTTTGAAAAGCTGAGAAAAAATCCTTATTTTTTAAATACATAATGGTCCTATACTCTTTTTCTGGGTTTAATGCATTAAAAAGATTTTCATCCTCTGGTCTTTCTAATTTGATTAAGGGATAGTCATAGATATCCGAAAAATTTGATTTTAACTTTCCTTTTAGAACCACTCTTCCATCTCCCTTTTTTATTGCTTTCGTATAAGAAGGGGTATAAGGATACGGAATTAAATATGAGCTTGTGGGTAAAAGTTCAAATTCTTTAAAATTTTTAATTATTTCCCATATTATAAAAAGTTCTTTGAAAAATTCTTCCCATGTTGAATCTCTATCAAGTATTATCCAATAATGGTAATTTTTTATACCTCTTTTTTCAAAAATTCGAAGGAGATTTAAAAAAGATTCTTCTGAAATTTTCTGTTTTCCCAGTCTTTTTCTTCTTTCTTCGGTAAAAGCATCTGTCCCCAGCCAAAGAAGTGGACAATTAACATAAAGAGCCTTATCTGCCACGATCTCTATAACTCCATTTAATATATTACCTTCCCTATCAATAAAACTGCTTACGGAGGATTGAAAACCATAAATTTTATATCCCTTCTCTTTTATTGTATCTGTTAATTCTGAAACTTTTCTTCCTCCTAAAAGAATATCATCATCATTTATATTAATATAAAAAGCTTTGGCCTCCTTAATATTTTCTTTTTTTAAAATTTTGATGTGAGAAGATAGGATTTTACTTAACTTGTCTTTTGTAATCATTCTAAACTTTTTACCATGTACATGAGAACAGAAGATACATGACCTTGGACAGCCCCTTGAAAGATTAAGCTCTAATCCTCTGGATAGAAATTGTTTAGGAATAATAGAAAAATCTACCTCTATAGAATCTAAAGTTTTTAAGCTATTAATACTATCGATCTTGGAAAGAATCATATATTTCTTATCAGAATAAAAGAAACTAATAAATTCCTGAGCTTTATAAAAGACAGATACAGGATCATTGTTATAAATATTTGAAATAAAATATAAAATATCTGAGATTGACTCTTCCCCCTCTCCTCTTAGAAGAAAATTTATGGATTTTAAATGTACGATAGCAGCTATCGGGGATAAGGTGGGAAATGGCCCTCCAATACCGATTAAGCCATTAAACCCTTTTCTTAAATGATCAATGTAATGTATTGCCTCTGGCAAAAGATCATCAAAAAGAGTAAATCCCCAAATTTCCTTTGTAGGAAATTTCTCGATTTTTCTTTCTATATCCAGAATTTTTAATTCTGTTTCTATAGAATTTTTTGAAGTTTTGCTTCCAAGGTATAAAATAGAGGGAGGAATGGGCATATCTCTCCATCTTGAATCAAATATTGAAGAAAAGAAAGAAAATACAACTGATGGTTTTTTTCTAAATTTATATTCCTCTCTTTTATCTCCATTCAGATCCTGATGAAATAAAAAACTCTCTCCCCTGATATTAAGAGTATAATGCTCATTATAGACAAAGGGAAATTTAATCACTCCCCCGGAAAATCCTTTTTCATTAAGTTTCTTGATAGTCTCTAAAAGCTCCTCCCTCCTCTCTTCATATCCCTCTCTTTTTATAATAGTCCAGAATCCTCTATATTTAAATGGTTCCATTAAATTTAGAGATGTTGAAGGCATTAAAGGATTTTTTCTATTAATTAATCTTTCTATCCTGTTCTATTATTTTTCTTATTTGTTCAAAAACATCCTTAAAACTTTCTATCAAGGGAATCAATTCATATTCTATAATATCAGCGGCTTCTATATCATCCTGTTTTTTTTGAGCATTGTTAAATATTTCAAAAACCCTGTTCAGAGCCTCAAACTTTTCAGAAACCGTTGAACCATCATTCAGTTTAATATTATTAAGATCAAATTTATAAAGATTATGAAGATTAATAAAAAGTGTAATAATAAGCTTTATTCCTTCAAGTCCTCCGCTTATTGCTTGATCTTTTTTCTCTTTTTCCCCTGTTCTCAAAAATTCTGAGGCTCCCTTTAGAATTTTTAAAAGATCAGGTATAAATTTTTTTACATTTTCAATCCCACTTTCAGCTATATCTGAAATTTTTCTTGTTGTTATTTCTATCTTTTGCAATTCATCAGGTGTTTTTTTAAAAGGTGTTCCTGAAATTATTGATGTTATATCCTCTCCATCCCCCATGATTTTAGCTATTCCTCTCAACTGACTCCCGGCTTTCTTATATATTTCCTGAAGTAACTCATCCCATCTACTTAAGTCTCCTTCAAACTTAAACAATTCTCCATCAAGATAAATTTCGGGCATACTCCCTCCTCTATTTTGCTAATTTTAAACTCTTTCTTCTTGCAAAAGACTGTTTTAAATCCTCTGAAAAAGATAAAAGAGCCATATATAGATAACCAAACTGAAAAATAAGCAAAAATGGAATCGTTAAATATATCCCTCTTTGAATTGACACTATTACTGTGATGGTAAAATAAATTCCGAAAAGAAGCTCTATAAAAGGCAGATATCCCATTTTAGCTTTATATTTTTTATTTGTTATAGTTTCATCGGATCTTTTTATCCCATACTTAGGAGTTCTAACAAATTCAGATTTCTTATTTATCAAACCCTGCCATACAGCAACAGCATTGTTTATTGAAAGTCCAATTCCTATAGCTGATACAAATGGCAGATACTTAATCTTGCTACTCCACTTTTTTAAAACTTCTTTCTGAGCAAAAAAGTAAAAGCTTGAAAATGAAAATGTAGCAAGCAATAAAAAGGGAATGTCTATCAGGATCATTTGATCCCAATTAAGGTTTCTTCTTATTATAACAGTTGGGAATATAGCAATAGATAGGGGAATCATAAAAAGATATGCAATATTCGCACAGAGATGAAAAAAAGCTTCAATTTTTATTTTTAATGGGAGGTTTGATTTTAAAATTTTAGGCATAAGTTTCTTCCCTGTTTGTATCGCACCCTTTGCCCAGCGATGTTGTTGAGTTTTAAAAGCCTTAATACTTACCGGTAATTCAGCAGGTGAAATTAAATCCGGAACATAAACGAACTCCCAGCCTTTCATTTGTACTCTATAGCTAAGATCAAGATCCTCTGTCAAAGTATCATGCTGCCATCCACCCCCATCTACAATTGCCTGCTTTCTCCATATTCCACCTGTTCCATTAAAATTAAAAAACCTACCTGATCTATTTCTTACAGTATGTTCGAGAACAAAATGTCCATCAAGAAGAATTGATTGAACTTCTGTTAAAAGAGAGTAATTCCTGTTAATATGCCCCCACCTTATTTGAACCATTCCCACTTTTGGATCTGTAAAATAGTGAATAGTTTTTTTTAGAAAATCTGGAGGAGGTATAAAATCAGCATCAAAGATAGCGAAATATTCATATTTAGCTATCTTCATCCCATTTTCCAGTGCTCCTGCCTTATAACCCTCTCTATCTTCTCTATGAATATGCTTAATATCAAACCCCTGTTCTCTGAACCTTTCAACAACCCTTGCAACAAGCTCCTTTGTTTCATCCGTTGAATCATCTAATACCTGAATTTCAAGCTTATCCTTCGGATAATCAAATTTGCAAACAGCATTAATTAGTCTTTCAGCAACATACATTTCATTGTAAAGAGGAAGTTGGACAGTGACCCCCGGCAATTCTTTAAATTCAGCTTTAGGTTTTTTTACATTATCCTTATGTTTTCTATATAAATAGAGTAAGTAGTATCTGTGCGCACCAAAGACAGAAAGAATTAAAAGAAGAATAAAATAAAAAACAAGTATTGCAATATTCATTAGCTCATTATTGTAAACTTAATTATAAATTTTGTCAATTTTATAGGTATTTCTTTATAATTTCAAGACTTTTTACTTTTATTCAGAATTTTTTTAAGAGATTTTATTTGAGAATCAATTTTCTTTATTGCATTTGTACTTTTAGTTTCTCTTGTTTTTCTTGTTTTTATTCTCTCTCTTACTTTTTCAAGCTTGCTTATTAAAACCGCAATCTTTTCTTTTATTTTATCATTAATATTACTATTTTTAGTTCTTCCGTAATTTTTTTCAACACATTGGGATATAAGATTAGACCAGGGGGAACACACAGTTATTGCAGTTCCCCATGCTCCAGGGTCAGTATCATCCATATGGGTAACAGGATTTGGAACTGTTGTTTCTTTGCATATACACTGTTCAAAACTGCAAATTTCAAAAGAGCAAGGGATTTCCGCTTTCTCATTTTCTTTAATGCACTTTTTATATTTCTGATAACAATCCAAATTAAAATTAGTCTGGGAAGATAAATAAACAGAAAGAAAAACAAACAATGACAAAAAAACAATAGCAAGAATTTTTTTCATATTCTCCTCCTCTAAACAATCCTTGACATAAGTATCATAAACAAAGCCACAGGCACAAAATACTTAAGAAATAGTTTCCATGCCCAAGCAAGTTTAAATTTTTTACCGGTTTTGTTAATTTCTTTTACAGCTTTATCAGCACCCCATACATAAGCTACAAATATTGTAATAAGAAGACCTCCAAAAATTAGAGAAAGATTTCCCCATAAAAAGTCCATTAAGGTAAGAAAATCCTCTTTCACAAAGGGTAAGTTTGAGAAAAAAGAGCCTTTTACATTGGCCAGAATTGACGGAATTCCAAATATAAAGGCAAGAACACCAACAGCAATTGCTGCTTTCTTCCTTCTCCATTTCTTTTCATCAATAAGATAAGCAACAGGAACTTCAAGAAGAGAAATTGTTGATGTTAGTGCTGCTATTACAAGAAGAAGAAAAAATAAAAAACCGAAAAAAGCCCCTCCCGGAATTTTAGAAAAAACAACAGGAAGAACTATGAAAACAAGAGCAGGTCCCTGTTGAGGACTCATTCCCGGTATAGTAAAAAGTGTAGGAAAAATTACAAGACCAGCCATTATTGCAACAATAGTATCAAGAGAAACTACCCATAGAGCAGATGAAGGTAAATAATCTTCATCGGATATATAGCTCCCATACGTCATTATTGTTCCCATTCCAAGAGAAAGGGAAAAAAATGCCTGTGTTATAGCAAAAAGTATTACCTTTGAATTTATTTTTGAAAAATCCGGCTTAAGATAAAAGCTTAATCCTTTAGCTGCCCCTTCAAAGAGAACAGCTTTAACTGCAAGATATATTAAAATAAAAAAGAGTAAAGGCATTAGAATCTTTGTTAGTTTCTCAATCCCTCCCTTTATCCCAAGAGAAACAACTAAAACTGTAATCATAATAAAAACAGAAAATAGGATTAAATTCAATCCTATGTTTGAGGAAAAAGCAGTAAACATACTTTGAACCATAGATTCGGTTAACTTTTGTGAAAAATCACCTCTTAAAGCTTTAAAAGCATAACCAACAGTCCATCCCGCAATCACTCCATAATAGGAGAGGATCATTACGGCCGTAAAAACTCCAAGTATTCCAACTAAAAACCACGGGCTTTTAGGCTTCAATTGCTTAAATGCTCCTACGGGATTCTTTTTTGTGCTTCTTCCCATAGAAACTTCAGCTAAAAAAACAACCAATCCAATAAGAAAAGCTGCCAGCAAATAAACAAAAACAAAAGCAGCTCCACCATTCATCCCTGTTTGATATGGAAACCTCCATATATTACCGAGACCAACAGCTGAACCAGCAGCGGCAAAAATAAAGGCTATCTTGGAGCCCCAGCCTCCTCTTTTATTCTCCATTTTCCTCTCCTTCAGTTAAATTTAAACTTAATTTTAAAATATTATAAAGATTTTTTCAAAACAATATTGAGACAAAATAAAATTGACCACTTTATCAAATAATGCTATAAAACTCTATAGAGATAAAATGAGAAAAGTCTTCTTATATCTTATTACTATTTTATTATTAGTAAGCTGCAAAAGAGACGTATCAAAGGATTTAACATTAAAAGAAAAATATAAAAACACAAAATTAATTATAAGCTTTCATCGCCTCCCTGAGTCTATCTCTTTTGAAGTTATTATAAAGGCAAAAAACAATGATAATATTGATGTAAAAATTAATGACGTGAACATTCATTCCAATAGAGGGAAAATAGGTCAACTCAAAAAAATTGCTAAAAATGAGTTCAAAGCAACAATAACCACCAACGGTACGGGAGAGTATAAAATAGTATCATCTCTAAGGCATAGCAATGTAAAAGCTTCCAAGACAGCTGTTGTTTTAGCCTATGTAGATGAAAATTGGGATCAACCTGAAGCAGTTGAAGGATTGGTTAATACTAAAGGCTGGGAAGATGGTGTTGCTGTTTCATCTAATGGTCAATGGCTTTTTATTCAATATATCCCTGTGCCAATAGATTGCATGATCGCTGGAGATCCTGACAATGAACTTTGTACAAAGGCTATAGGACCTGTTGAAGCACCCTACAGACCTGATATGCCTGGCGCTGAAAGGGTTTTACCTGATGGAACCATTAAGAATGAATGTCCCTCTTTAAATTTTTACAACCCTCCTTTTCCTGTACCCCCAAACTCTCTTTATGGTTTTAAAAGACAAAAAGATGGTTCTTTTAAAGAACCTTTCCCCATATATTTTGCTGGTAGCGATGGTTGTATTTCAGCTTTTGGTCCTGCCCTCTTCTCAGAAGCAAAAAACAACTTTTTGTTATTTGCTTTTGATAACCCATTAGTAGAAGAGAGTAAATCAACGCATGGAGATTTATACGCATTAAAAATAAAATTAGGTAAAAAAATAATATTAGGTAACTTTGTCAAAAATGAAGGAAAAATTTTTTTAAAAAATTTTAATGCAAAAAGAATAGGGAATCCCTATGAGGGACATCAGGGAAACCCACATCACTGGAAAGATAATAATGGTACAATATTTGTGTTCTATGATGATGAAAATAATAGAAAAGACCTCTTTTCTACCCATACAGACTCAGGAATTTTGAGTGAAAGATGGAGTCAATCAGTTAAAATTCCTTCCCCCATAAGCTCTCAAACTTATTTGGAGGCACAACCTTTTTTTGATGGAAAATTTTTATATTTTAGAAGAGAAATTGAAATACTAAAGTCAAAATGGAAAGGAGGAAATTTCTCCGAAAAAGATTCATGGGAGAGACCCATGCTTGTCCTTAAAGGTGATGGCTTTTCCGCTAAAGAAAAACACATATTAGGAGTTGGAGAACCAACCATCGCAAAAATAGGAAAGAAGCGAGAGCTTTATTTTGTATACATAATAAAAACAGAAGAAGGAACTCTTGACTTAAATATTGGGAAAGTAAATTCAAGATAAACCCTCATGAAAGGTGGTCTTGTTCCAACAAACATTCCTTAAAACAGTTATCGGCTGATATTTCCATTTTTTAAAAAATATTGATGTTTTTCACAGTTATACTCTACTCTCCTTATCTTCTTCTCACAACAATTAATAGTATTTTGCTCTTATATACCCCTTTTTAAGTTTTTCTGCATGGGTTTTTTAAACATTCTATTTACTACTCTTGTCTACTCTTTAGAGTAAGAAGCTCGTTTTCTTGACAGAGTTTTTCAATCAATTTATACTTAATAAATGGATTATAAAGAGATAGAAAAAGAAATTATCATCTCAGCCAAAAAAAAAGGTATAGAAGAAATAGAAGTTCTTTTGGTAAAAGAGGATAATAAGGAGATAACAGTCAGAAACGGGAAAGTGGATATTTTAAATGAAAGTATATCTATTGATTCAAGAATAAAACTGATAAAAAACAAAAGAATAGGACTTATATCCTTAAACAATTTTAATATGGATAAAATAAACAAAGCCATTGCCAACAGTTCTGAATATCTTAATATACAGAGAGAGGATCCTGATAACCGGATTCCGCCTGAAAGTGAATTAGGGAGTGTGGATGGAGAGCTCTTCATTGATGAAGAAAAAGAAACACCTGATAACAGTCTGATAGAAAAAAAGCTAATTGAGATGGAAAAAGCAGCCATAAGATTTGATAATAAAGTAAAGTATTCAGAGGGAGCTTCGTTTCACTATGCCAAAACCAACATTTACTTTGCCAATTCAAGGGGCTTTTATGGACATTTTTCAAAAACTTATAATAGTCTATATATTTCAGTCGTAGCAGAAAAAAATAATAAAAGAAAAAGCGGGGAATACTGGTCGGAAAATGTTTTTTTTACTGGATTGGAGAATGAAAAATTTTTAGGTAAATTAGCTGCCAAAAGGGCTTTGAAAAAATTAGATTCCAAAAAACCCAAAACCGGAGAATATCCTGTAATTTTTGATAATATAACGGCAAGCTCTATTTTAGAGGTTTTTGGTGATTTATTGAATGGGGAAACTATTTATAAAAAGAGTTCTGTCTTAGCGAGTAAGTTAGGGAAAAGTATTGGAAGTTCAATTCTGAATATAAAGGATAATCCTTTGATAAAAAAACTTTTGGGGAGCCGACCATTTGATGGAGATGGCGTTTATTCAAGAGAAAAAAATATTGTTGAGGATGGAACACTAAAAAGCTTTTTAGTTAACTACTACTATGCAAAAAAGTTAAAGCATAGGATTACTTCCAATGCTTCTTTTAACACTGAGGTTTTAAATGATATTAAACCTACAAATTTTTATATTTCTCCTGGAAAGATTGGAGAGGAAGATTTAATTGCTTCTCTTAAAAAAGGAATTTACATAACGAATATTTTCTCAATTGATAGCTTAAATCATGTCACAGGAGATTTTTCATGGGGAGCTGAAGGCTTTCTAATTGAAAAGGGTAAGTTGAGTACTCCCATTTCAGAGTTTACAATCGCAGGTAATATTCTTGATTTGTTTGGGAATATTAGAGAAATCTGTGATAATATAGACTTTAATAGAGGACATATAGCATCTCCCTCTTTTTTGGTTTACAAAGGAATAACAATAGGAGGTAAATAGATGAAGAAAATCATAGTTTTATCTATTTTGATTTTTTTTAGCTTTTCTCTTTTTGCAGCTGATGATATCTTCAAGGAAGTTGATCAACTTTACAAGGAAAGAGCTAAAATTGAAAACTTAAAAAAGGCTATAACAATGATGGAGGATTATCTCAAGAAAAATCCAAACTCCTATGATGCAGCATGGCGTTTGTCTATGTTTTATTATAGTCTCGGAGATAGAACACCTAAAGATAAGAAACTAAACATTTATGATAAAGCTGTAAAAATGGGAAAGTTGGCTGTAAAGTTAAATGATAAAGGAGTGGAGGGACACTTCTGGCTTGGAGTCGCCTATGGTAAATATGGGGAGACAAAGGGAGTAATGAAAAGTCTTTTTTTAGTAAAACCAATTAAAAAAGAGATGAAAAGGGTTATGGAAATCGATGAAACATATGAATGCGGTGGTGTGTATAGAGTTCTTGGAAGACTTTATTTTAAGGTTCCAGGACTTTTCGGAGGAAGCAAGTCAAAATCTCTCAAATATCTTTTAAAGGAAAAAGAGATGTGTCCAAGCAATCCACTTGGAAGATACTATCTTGCTGATACCTTAAGAAAAAAAGGTAAAAAGAAAGAAGCAATCAAAGAACTTGAATGGATTATAAATCTTAAAAATGTTGATCCGAGATGGGCACCTGAGTTTCCGAATGTCTTAAAGGATGCTAAAGAACTTTATGATAAATTAACAAAATAAGAATGAAAAGAGTCCTTGTATATATAACTATTTTTTTCTCTTTAATAAGCTTTTTTCTATACAGTGAGGAGAACTTTTTAGTAAAGAAGAGCAACTCTTTTATATTCTTAACAACCTCAAATAATAAAATTTCCATTCAGGAGAACTCTGAAAAGAGGGTAGAAACCTTTATAGATGAAAATCTGGACAAAAGTTCTTCACTCAAAAATTTTAGAGTTATAAATGGGGAGCTTTTTCTCTATATAAAAGAGAAATCAACTATAAAAATTTATAAACTTTCGGAAAACAGATGGAAAAAGGTTGGAGAATTTTCTTTAGAAAATCTTAAAGAAAGAATATCAAAATCAGACAAAGTCGGAGAATTCCCTATTTTCAAAAAGTTTAAGAATACAATTACCGATGGAAAAACTGTTTACATAATTCCTGAAGATTTTGTTTCATTTTATATTTCAAAAAATACTCTTTACATTCTGAATAAAGAGGAAGGTTATTTTATTGTAAAAAGTTTTTCGATAAAAGATAGTTTCCCTTATCCCCCTCTTAATGTAGTTCAGAATTGGGAGCATAATTATTCTCTCTATACCGAAGAGTATTTAAATGAAGTAAAGTGGTCAAGGAATAGTTTAAATTCCAGTGTTCAATATTACAATATTTACAGAAAACTAAAAACAGAACCATATTCAAAATTAAAGAAAATAGCCCATGTAGGTGAGAATGTCTATTTTTACTGGGATAGAGGTTTAAAAGTCGAGGATAAAGGGAAGTATATCTATGGAGTCTCTGTTGTTGATATTACTTTAATAGAGAGTAAGATTTCAACAACTGATGGAAAATTTATAACTCCAACAGAAGGACCTATTTATCAGTGGATCTTTAAAATTAATTGATACAGAATTAAAGAAGGAGAAAGCTATGACTGAAGAGAAAAAACAGTATCCTTTTTTTCATCCTGCAACAAAATTATACAGATTTACCATTCTTATTTTTGTAAGTCTTCTTACCTTTGGCAGCTATTTTGCCTATGATATTATAGGAGCCATAGCACCCACTCTTGTGAAAGAGCTTGGGGCTCAAAGAGGAACAGTGGGCTCATTTTATACAATGTATAGTATAGCTGCAATTCTTTCTGTTTTCATAGGTGGTGTTTTAATTGACAAGTTAGGAACAAGAAAAGCAAGTATGCTATTTTCAATACTTGTTTTTATTGGTTCTGCTATTGTTGCTTTTGCCCACAGTATCCCGGTTCTTTTTTTAGGAAGATTTATTTTTGGAGCAGGGGCCGAACCTCTTGTGGTAGCTCAAAGCTCTATTTTAGCAAGATGGTTTAAAGGAAAAGAGCTTGCCTTATCATTTGGCATTGCATTAACAGTAAGCCGATTGGGAACACTGTTCAGCTTTAATACAGGAGAGCTTATAGCAAAACACTTTGGAGGATACAGATATTCTTTAATAGCAGCTATGATTTTTTGTGCTGTTTCCCTGATAGCAAACATTGTATATGTTATTATGGATAGACATGGAGAGAAAAAACTAAAATTAAAAGAAGAGGGAGCAGAGGAAAAGATAGTATTGAAAGATATAAAAGATTTTAAACCATCGTTCTGGTATGTAACTTTGCTCTGTGTAACCTTTTATTCTGCTATTTTTCCATTCACAGCTCTTTCAACGGATTTTTTTGTTGATAAATGGCATATACCCAAAGTAGCCCCAAGTGGGGGAACCTTTTTCCATCAGGTATTTAACAACTTCT
Organism: Candidatus Aminicenantota bacterium; assembly: GCA_027070475.1. Taxonomy (GTDB): domain Bacteria; phylum Acidobacteriota; class Aminicenantia; order JAMOAD01; family JAMOAD01; genus JALXDT01. The sequence continues at coordinate 13,801 of JALXDT010000202.1, forward strand.
TTCATATGTTCAGTACTGCCGGTGGAATAACCTCGATAATAATTTTTGCTTCAATGATAGCAGCCCCCTTTGCTGGGCATCTTGTTGATAAGATCGGTAAGAGAGCTACCTTAATGATAGTCGGTTCTCTTTTAATGATCCCGGCACATCTTTCCATGGGATTAACTCATATTTATCCTGTGTATCCAATGATAGTATTGGGATTGGCTTTTGTTTTAGTTCCTGCTGCAATGTGGCCATCCATTCCTTTGATAGTTCCAAAGGAAAAGGTTGGAACAGCTTTCGGATTAATGACCACAATTCAAAATATAGGCTTGGCTCTATTCCCCTTTTTAAACGGAAAACTAAGAGATTTAACCCATTCATATACAGCAAGTATGGTAATGTTTGCCTCTTTAGGTTTGTTTGGTCTTGTGTTTGCTGTTTTACTACTCAGAGCAGATAAGAGAGAGGGAGGAGTTTTAGAGAGAGCTTAGTTTTTATCCCAATTCTCCAAAAAGGTAAAAACTGAAGAGTTTGAGTGAATTAAGAAGGGGATTTTTAACTTAACTCCTTTTCTGTAATAAACTTTAAAATAAGGAGTTGGTAAAAATAGCAGAGGTTTATACTCCCTAACAATAGAATAAAGCTTTTTATAGATTTCAATTCTTTTTTCTCTGGATGTTTCAGCTATACCTTCTTCTATTAATTTATCTATTTCAGGATTGTTTAAACCTGAATAATTCATAACTCCTTTGCTATGCCATATATCTTTACGACTAAGATCCGAGTCGAAAACATAACCACCAATTGCAGTTTCAAAATTTCTTCCTTTTAATCTTTTCAAATAGGATGAATATTCAAGAGAAATTATATTTAAATTAATGCCGCATTTTTTAAGCTCTTCTTTTAAAATAATAGCATAGAGCTTCTTTAGCTCTGATTCGGAGTTTATAAGAAGGGAAAGCTTCTTTAAACCACATTCTCTCTCTTTTATATTCCCTTTTGACAAATAATCTGTCTCTTTAAAATATTTTGAGTTAACAAATGGATAATAAGAATGATATGCCTTTCCCTTTAATCCTTTATATAATGAATTTATATTAATACAATTTAAAAAGCAAAGTCTCTATTCAAAATAGTTTAATTTAGTAAAAAAAAAGATAAAAACAAAATAATAAAGCATATTGAATTTATATAGAGCCTGTGAAATTCTTTTATCTGAAATGTCTTTTTTAAACTTATAACCTGCGATCACATCCACCTCGCCTTTTTTTAATTTTAAAAGAGCCGTAAGATTACCCTTAATAAAATAAAATTCAAATATCTTTCTTCCTTTTTTTATAAAAAAGGACTTCCCCTCTTTGTATGATAAGATTTCAAAACCTTTTGAAGATTCGGGGAATTTATCATCCTTTCCCAATCTTGATGGAGGGATTATACTTATAGTCAGATATGATAAGAGAGGAGCAAAGGGCTTTTTTAATTCAATAATTATTTCATTCCCTTTTTTATAAACATCTTTTATGAACTCATACTCAGAAGCATATGGGAAATTTCTTTTTTTATCGTAAAAGTACTTTAAATTATCAATTACAGTTTTTTCATCAACTCTTTGTCCGTTTTTGAAAAAGACTGATTTTTTTATTCTAAATTTAAAGAGTGTATCTGATTTCCATTCATAATCAGAAATGAGATCCGGAATTAATTTCCCTTTTTCGTTATAGCTGAAAAGGGAATGGTAAAGCGGATAGAGAAGAGCTGTTGTTCCAAGATCTGTGGATAATTGCGGGTTTTTATGCAGAAGTTCTCCGAAATAAGCTATTCTTAATATTTTATCCTTTTTGAACCTATTATCTGTCGAACACCTCAATAAAAACAACAATATTCCTATTATAAAAAAAAGCTGAAACTTTCTCATAGTTTGTAGATAAAAAACATTCCTCTATGAAAAACTGGCTTCATCACAGAGAAGAAAGATAGAAATTTTTTATATTCTTCTTTGTTCAGCCTATTATACTGTTTTTGTATTCTCTGAAATTCTCCCAAAGATATAAAGATAAAGTCATAACCATCTCTTTTTATCTTTTTGAAAAACTCTTTTGAATTCTTACTTCCGTCAAGATAGGGTTTTAATATTGAATAGTCAATTGCCGATGAGACAGAGTATGGTCTTTTAAGATAAAAACTTCTTGTTTCTCCTACTACAAGAATCTTACTCTTTTTTGGAGTCATCTGATTTATAAATGAGTACATAGAATATGCTGGAAAATATTTAACTTTGTATTTATACACTGAAAGCTTCCAGGAGTAAAGCGAATGTGAGGAATAAACTCTCTCAAGAATTGAAAAAGATAAGAGAAAATTCATTCCAACAATAAGGAAAAAGATAATTTTCATCAACTTTGATTCCATATTTTCCAATACCTCCACAACAAAAGGAGTAAGCAAGAGAATCAGAATAAAAAGAAATCTTAAACTCCCGGTAAAAAAGCAACCAATGAAAAAAACAAGTAGAGAGTAAAAGATGAGTTTTAATTTCTTTGTCATAAAGATGGTAATAAAAGGTAAGAAAATTAAGAAAATTGGACCTATTCTCCCCCCTGAACCATAGTTTTTAAATGAGATATAGTAAAAAGATTTGAAAATATCTTTGGGTTTTGACAAAATCTTTCCAACATCTCTTTTTAGATAAAAGTTTCTTTCAGCACTCCAGCTTTTACTTTTAAAAACTCTGTTAAAAAACGGGTAAACGGGATTGGAGGTAAGTTTATAATTTTTAACAAGTAAGGGTGTGATTATTATTAGAATCAAAAATCCAATTAAAATAATCCCCTTAATTTTTTTCCTTTCCCATGGAAATACCTCAAAAAGTAGAAAAAAAACAACCGGTAAAACGCTGAAATATTTTACTCCGATTGAAAAGCCAAAGAAAATTCCTGATAATCCATATCTTTTATTAATAAAATTTTTAATTCCTAAAAAAATAAAAAGCGCTGCAATTATATCGTTTTTTACAGTTGCAATAAGAAAAAGAGAGACAGGTAAGGATAGGATTAAGAGAATAAGATAATTCCTCCTTTTTAGATTAAAGTAATCTGTCATAAAATCGACAAAACATAGAATAAAGATAGAGGATATAAGAAAATGTAAAAGTCTTGGTACAAAATCGCCTGTGTAAACAGCCGGGATAAGAGATATTTCATAATAGACGGAGGTGTTTGCATACAAAAAGTAAGGTGTTTTTACAAAACCCCCATTTTGTAAATATAGATTTGGTATTCCCAGATGATATACAAGAGAATCATAAAAAGTGGACGGTAACGAGGCATAAAGGAAAGGAATAATGAAGACTAAGAATTCAAGAGGATTCCTTTTAAAAAGAATTTTCAGAGTAAATAGAGCTTCACTTCTTAAT
>JALXDT010000203.1:0-16025 GCA_027070475.1 Candidatus Aminicenantota bacterium
CTTGGTTGACTGAGAAAAATTTTTACTTTATTATGTTTTATATATTATTAATAAATAGCAGGAGGAATTATGAAAAGGAAAATTTTGGTAATTTCAATTCTCTCATTTTTTTTATTCAGCTTTACCTTATTCTCTAAAGATAATGAAGCAATCCTCACCACCATGCATTCAATTTCAAGTCATGATCTTTTCGGTTATGTAAAAGAACTTACAAAAGAAAAGTATGGAGGAAGATTAACAGGAACAGAGGGGTTTAATCTCGCTGTTAAATGGGTAATCTCAAACTTTAAGGAATGGGGTATTAAACCTGCCGGAGAAAATGGTAAATATACTCAAGCTTTTAAAAATCCTTATACAGAAATTCTTGAAGGAAATGAAGCATATTTGCATATTCCAATTGATAATAAAGATGAAATAGTTAAGTATTACAGACTTGAAAAGGACTTTATCCCCGGTTCAACTTCTGACACAGGAGAAGTAACAGCCGAGGTGGTTTATGTTGGTTATGGTATAACAGCACCTGAGTTGGGTTATGATGATTATAAAGGTGTGGATGTAAAAGGAAAGATAGTATTGATGGAAAGAGAAGTTCCTATTTCTCCTGATAAGAACCCAGAAGAATTTAAAAAGTGGAGACCTTATTCCTTTCATCAATATAAAGTTAAAAATGCGTGGGAGCACGGAGCAGCTGGAATGCTTTACAATTACCATATTACCAATCCCAATTGTCTATATATTAAAGGTTTTATTCTCACCTATATAGGCAAAAATATTCTTGATGACCTTTTCAAAGGAGCTAAGTTTTCACATAAAAAAGTAGTAGAACTAATAAAAAAGAGAAGAAAACCGTATTCATTTAATTTAAAAAAGATAATGACAATAAAAAATCATACTGAGCACCATCCAGAGGGAATTGCTTATAATGTTCTTGGAATGGTAAAAGGTTCTGACCCTAATTTAAAAAATGAGGTTATTGTTGTCAGTGCCCATCTTGATCATGTTGGTAAAAATCCCCTGCTCGTGCCCGGAGCTGATGATAATGCCTCCGGAGTAGCTGTGGTCCTGGGAGTAGCAAAGGCAATGGCAAACTCTCCGATAAAGCCTAAGAGAACTATAGTTTTTGCTCTGTTTGGAGCGGAAGAACAGGGAGTAAAAGGTTCAGAATACTTTGTAAACAATCCCACACTTAAAGATAAAAAAATTGTTGCATGCTTTAATTCGGATGGGGTTGGTAGAGGAAACAAAATACTCGCTCTTGCAGGAAAAAACTACCCAAACCTATTTAAGCCTCTTATGGCAGCCAACAATAGCTATATACACCGAGTAATAAAACCAACATATTTTTCCAATATAACAAGGCCAAGACTTGATGCTGCCCATTTTATGTGGGCGGGAATACCAACCTTATCATTTTCAACATACGGTATTCCTTTGGGATTCAGTAATTATCATAAAAGCACAGATATCCCGAAATATATTACTCCTGAAATAATGGAAGATCTGGCTCAGCTTCTGTACATAACATTATTAAAATTTTAGCATAGTCCTTAAAAAGTTTGTTTTATTGAATTTACTTTGAGGGGTAAATCCTTGACAATTAAATCGTAATACGATATAATCTACATACGATATTATGGAGGCAAAAATGGAAATAGCCAAGGCACTCTCTCACATAACATTTTTATTTCATTATCCAATAAAGATAAGTGAGGTAAATAAAGAAAAAGTAAATAGTATCAGACAATACCATCTTCTAAGACTATTGAAAGAGGCAAAGGCTCTGGATGTTAAAACCATTTCAAAAAGATTGGGGCAGGCTCATAATACGAGCTCTGAACTTGTTTGGAGAATGATTGAAAAGGGGCTTTTATCTTCGGAAAAAGGTAGAAATGACAGAAGAAGAACAATTGTAAGATTAACTGAAAAAGGAGAAGAGGAACTTTTGAAAGAAGAGAAAGAGATAGACAAAGCTTTTGAGAAATTTTTTGAACTTTTTTTAACGGAAAAGGAAGTAAAAGAGTTTAATGAATGCACTGAAAAATTGTATGAAATAGCGAAAAAAGTAATAAAAAAGCTGGAGGGGAGATGAGAAAATATTTTTTTATCTTATTTGGTTTTATATTTTTAATTTCAGGGTTTTTGTCTTCTTTAACCTTTGAGGAAGCGGTCAGAATAGCTTTTGCCAATAATTCTGATCTGAAAACATTAAAAGAGGTGCTGAAGGAAGCTGATTTAAATGTAAAGAAAAGCGGCTCTGCCTTTTTACCCACACTTGATTTTAACGGTAGATACACAAGGGTGGGAGTTATTCCGGAATTTGAAATTCCCGGTATGGGGAGTTTTAGGTTCGGAACACCCAATAACTATGATTTCAGAGTTACCGCCCAGTATCTTCTCTTTGATTGGAATAGAAGAAAGAATATTAAAAGTATAGCGGAAAATAGCAAAAAAATTAATGAAAATTCTTATGAATCTCTTAAAAAAAGATTGGTATTTACCATAGCTGTAATCTTTTACACCCATGATATTTTAAATGAAAGTAAAAAAGTGTTTATTGAAAATCTTAACACTCTGAAAGATCATTTGAAAATTGTTAAAAAAAGATTTGAGGCGGGGGTTATTTCATCATATGAAGTTCTTTCCACCAAAGTTCAGATTTCAAAGACTGAAGCTCAGATAATAGATATTGACAAGGGGCTGAAAAATCTACAAATTTCTTTAAAACAGATACTTAACTCAGATGATAGCTTGAAGATAGAAGGGAAGGTGAATTTGCCTCCTTTTGATTTTGATACAAAAAGCCTTTTAAATCTTGCTTACTCAAACAGAGAGGATATGAAAAATCTTTTAATACAAAAATCTTTGATAGATCTAAACCTTAAAATAAACAGAACTGCTCTTTTACCACAACTTGCATTACAGGCAAATTACCAGTTAAGAAACGGGATGCTTCCTGATGTGGAAAAACTGAGAAGTAACTGGAATATTAATCTGATTTTAACCTACAGAATATTTGACGGATTTAATTCAAAATATCAAAAATCCATTCTTCAAACTCAAAAAAGAGAAATTGAGCTAAAAATTGATTCTCTGAAAAGAGAGATAAAGACAGAGATTGAGAAGGAAATCACAAATATAAAATCCCTTGAAAAAAGTCTTTCAAAAGAGAAGGAAAAGCTAAAACTTGCGGAGGAAGCTTATAAAACAGTAGAGGAGGCATACAAAGAGGGTGCTGTTTCAAACATAGATGTATTGAATGCAAATTCAAATTTGAAATTTGCAAAATTATCAGTATTAAAGATAAAAAATCAAATTTTACAGGAAAAGCTTAAAATCTTAAATTTAATAGGTTTGGAATTTTGGAGGGAAAAATGACAAAAAAATATTTTATATTCTTTTTGGTTTTGTTTATTAGCGTATCACTTTTTTCAGAAGTTAGAGTGGAAGTTGGCAAAGCTGTGAAAAAAGAGGTTACGAAAAAATACGAGTTTTCCGGATTCTTTTCCATAGAAAAAAGTGTCAATGTGTTTCCAAAGATAAGAGGAGTTTTGACAAAACTTAATCTCAAGGAATCTGATAAAGTAAGGAAAGGTGATCTGATTGGCTTTATAAAAAGAGATGATCCCGGATATAAGTTTAAACCATTGAAGCTGATATCTCCCGCATCAGGGGTTATAATAAAGATAAATGCCTATGAGGGAACAAGGGTTAACCCGCAATCACCGATTCTTACAATTGCTTCCTACAATCCTATTATTCTCAATGTTGAACTTCCCTCTCTTTTCTTTTATAAAATAAAAAAAGGAGAAAAAGTTGATGTTAAAGTTGAAGGAATAGATAAAATCTTCAATAGTGTTGTTTATACTAAAATAAATCCGGGAAACCCAAAACTTAAAACAGGAATTTTGAAAGTCCGTGTAATAAATAAAAATTTTGAGCTTGTTCCCAATACAACAGGAAAGGTTATTATAAAGGATAAGAAAGAACTTAAAATATTAGCCCCGGCAGATTCTGTTTTTTCTTCTGTTGATGGTTATTATGTCTGGATCGTGAAAGATGGAAAAGCTTATAAAAGAGAGGTTAAAGTGGGAGATTTATATGGTAGATATTTTGAGATTATTGAAGGATTATCCGGAAATGAAACCCTTATTATCTTTGGTGCTGAAAAGCTTAAAAACGGTGATAAGGTTATCTTTTAGGGGGGCTAAATGAATATTTCAACACTTTCAATAAAAAGATATGTGGCTACATATCTTATATTTTTAACCCTTATTTTTTTAGGTTTTTATTTTAGTTCTCAGATGAATGTTAGCTATTATCCCGATTTTTCGGCACCTGTCCTTTTGATTATGACACCGTACCGCTCAGCAACACCTCTTCAGGTTGAGCAGGATTTAACGAAAATAATAGAGAAGGCTATTTCGTCCGCAAAGGGTGTTGATGAAATTGAATCAACAAGCTCTGAAGGTTTTTCTCTTATTTTAGTAAGGTTAAGATGGGAAGCTGACTTAAAGGAAAGTAAGGATAGCATAAGGGAAAATATCAATTTTGTAATATCTCAACTTCCAAGAGATGCGGGAGTTCCGACAATTTATGAGGTTCAGAGTTTGATCCCTCCACCGATGGAGATATCTTTTTCTTCGGAAAAGATGAATGATATTGAATTAAAGAAATTTGTGAAAGATAAACTCCTCGTCTATTTCCAAAAACTCAAAGATGTTGGCTATGTTGAGCTTATGGGAGGAAGAGAAAGATTTGTTCAGATAAAATTGGACAAACAGAGAATGAGGCAATACGGCCTCACTGTCTCAAAGTTTGTGAGGCTTTTAAACGGAGATAATCTTGATTATCCTCTGGGCATTTATAAAACCGGTAGAAAAGAATTTTTATTGAGAGTTGATGCAAAATTCAAATCTTCCGAAGATATAGCTAACAAAGTGATTATGTACTATGGGAATAATCCTGTGAGAATAAGAGATATAGCAACTGTAAACTTTTCAATAAGAAGTGCTGAATCAATATACAGGGTGAATGGTAAAAGAAGCATAGTCCTTTCTCTCAGGAAAAAGAGTAAGGGAAATTCGGTTAATCTTTGCAATGAAGCAAAAACAGTTATTAAAGATTTAAAGAAAAAGTATCCCTTTATTAAATTTAATGTGATAAAGGATGAATCAACCTTTATCGGCAAATCTATGAAGACGGTTGTGAACAATGCTATTTACGGAGGTCTTCTTGCCTCTTTCATAATTTTACTATTCTTAGGGGATTTAAGAAGTACTTTGATAATAGCGATTTCAATACCTTCAGCTATAATTTCCTCCTTTGTTCTTATGAAAATTTTTAATCTAAGCATAAATACAATTTCTCTCGGGGGACTGGCTCTTGCTGTTGGGATGGTTGTGGATGCTTCAATCGTTGTCATAGAAAATATTTCAAGGAATTTTGAGCTTTCGGGAGAAAAAAGCTTTAATGTTTTTTCAAAATCATCAAAAGAGGTAACCTCTGCTGTTATTGCATCAATTCTGACCTCAATTGTTGTGTTTTTACCTCTGGCTTTTTTGAAGGGACTTGCCTCAGTATTATTAGGTGAGCTTGCATTGACCGTTGTTTTTTCTCTGATATTTTCAGGGATAGTCTCATTATCCTTAATTCCGACTTTAAGTTTTCACTTTATGAAAGCGGCTAACAAAAAGGGGTTTCTTGTGTTTTTTAAAAAAGCGGTTGATGAAATAGAAAATTATTATGGGAATTTTCTGAATTTTATTATTGAGAAAAAAAGCAGAACTGTAATTGTTCTTTTAATTGCTTTTTTTATCTTTATGTTTTCCCTCTATCCTTTAAAGAAAATTGATTTTACAATGCTGCCCAAGGTTGATCAGGGTGAATACAAGATAGAGCTTCAATTTCCGGCTGGAACATCGATTGAAACGACTGAAAGGCTGACTAAAAAGGTAGAGAAAGCCGTGTATTCCGGATTTAATTATATTGACAATGTAAGCTCGACCATAGGGAAGGGTAGTCTTTTCGGAGAAAAGGTGACAAACCAATCCTATATTTTTGTAAGATTAAAAGAAAATTCAAAAAGGGAGAATGTGATCTCCTATGTAAAGAAGACATCTAAACTGATAAGTGGTTTGAACTTGCCCGGGCTAATAAGTTTTAAGGTAAAACAGATTGAACCTACAGAGGGAATGGTCAGACCTGCGGTTGATGTTAATGTTTATGGAGATGACCTTAATGTATTAAGAAAAATAGCTCATGATTTAATTGAAAAATTCAAAAAGATAAAAGGTGTTCGAAACCTTGATTTGTCAATGAAACCCGGTAAACAGGAATTGATTTTTTTCCCTAAGAGAGAAAAACTTGCAAATTATAATTACAGCCCCTTCTTTCTTGCTCAGGATTTAAAAGCTGAATATGATGAGCTGAAAGCTGGAAAGATTAATATTAAAGATGAGACCTATGATCTTAGTGTTAAAACAAACTCCCTTGCACCTTCCCCTTCGGAAATTCATATTGAACCTATAACGGGAATAAATTTGCCTCTCAAATATCTATCATCATTTAAATTGAAACAGACACCTCAGCAAATAAAGAGATTTAATTTTCAAAGATTTGTTGAGATAAAGGGAGATCTTATTGGTGGAAACCAGAGAGAATTAAAAAAGGAGATAGATAAGATAATTAAAAACACAAAAATTCCCGAGGGCTATACAGTTTCTCAGAGAGGAGCTACAAGAGCAATAGTTGATTCTTTTAAGACCCTCGGAATTGCTCTTATGATAGCAATCTTCTTGGTATATGTGGTAATGGCAAGTCAGTTTAACTCATTTTTGCAACCCTTTATCATTTCTTTAACAATTCCTCTTGCAATGATAGGAATCTTCTGGGGTCTATACATATCCGACACACCTTTGAGTATGAACTCATTTTTAGGGGGTATAGTCCTTGCGGGAATAGTTGTTAACAATGGAATTCTTTTGATTGATTTTATTAATCAGAAAAGGGAAAGTGGACAGAATTTTAAAACAGCTATTGTTCAAGGTTCCAAATTGAGAATAAGGCCAATAATGATGACAGCCTTTACAACAATTTTGGGAATGCTTCCTCTGGCAATAAGTACATCTATCGGAAGTGAAGCTTTGTCTCCTCTTGCTGTCGCTGTTATTTTCGGACTTACAACATCCACTCTATTTACTCCAATAGTGATCCCTGCTCTCTATTCTCTGATGGTAAAAGAGAAAAAATAAAATGGATGATTAACTAAAAATTAAAAAAACAAAAAAACTTGACTTAAACTCAAAATTACCCTATATTATATTGTTAGAATTTTAACAAAAGGAGTGTAAAAATGGAAAAGAGAACAATAGTTTCAGTTATTATTTTAAACAGAGATGATGTTGCTGTAAAAGTTCAAAAAATACTAACAGCATGGGGATGTATGATAAAAACAAGGCTTGGGATTCATGACGGAGTTCTTGATAATTGCACGCAAACGGGATTGCTTATCCTTGAAATGGTAGGTGAGGACGGAAAAATAGATGAATTTGTAAGAAAATTAAATTTGATTGATGGGGTGGAGGCAAAATCACTCACATTAACACTAAAAATCTAACAAAAAAAAATAACATATCAAAACAAATCATAAAAAACTAAATTTCTCTTTAACCTTCTAAATTGTGTCTATTATTAGACTACAAACAAAGAAATTTATTTAAAGCTCCAAGCCGCTTAATATCTCACAGAGTTAAAAATTGAGCTTTTAACAAATTTAAAAAAATGAATATTATTATCTTTCTTATAAATGTCATTTAACAAAAAAAGAAACAATTAAAAAAGCTAACATTTCACTCAACGATTTATTTTGAGCTAAATGCTCAAGATTATATTGCCCACTCTATTAATTTAGTTTTCAGGATTCTGGAATGTTTGACATCCTGATGATATTTTTTTAAGATTAGTATTATTATAAAATAACATCAAAAGGAAAAGAGTGTGAAAAAAGAGCAATTTTCAAGAATAGGCTTTATTATGGCTGCTCTTGGCATGGCTATCGGAACGGGAAATATATGGAGATTTCCGCGAGTGGTCACTCAATACGGAGGGGGCTCTTTTATAATCGCATGGATGGTATTTCTTTTCATCTGGTCAATGCCCCTTTTAATAATTGAATTTACCATAGGTCATAATTTTCAAAAAGGTGTTTTGGGTTCCTTTAAAAAAGGAATGGGGGAAAATTTCACTTGGATGGGAGCTTTTGTTGCCACAGTTTCAACAGCTATACTTTTTTATTATTCGGTAGTTACAGGATGGTGCATAAAATATCTTTATGCTTCTCTCTTCAAATTCAAAGAGCTTTCAAATCCTGAAAAATATTGGACAACATTCATCTCATCCGGACAGGCTGTCTTTTATGAAGGAATCGCTCTAATTATAGGCGGAATAATTCTACTATACGGAATTACAGCGGGAATTGAGAGGGTTAACAAATTTATTATCCCTCTCCTATTCATTATTCTGATCATTGGGGTTATAAGAGCAATCACCCTTCCGGGAGGTTTGAGAGGTTTAAACTATCTTTTTTCCCCATCCTTGAAAAATTTAGGGGATTATAATCTCTGGTTGCAGGCATTAACACAATCCACCTGGTCGACAGGTGCAGGCTGGGGGCTTATATTAACTTATTCAATTTATACAAGCAAAAAAGATGATCCTGTCTATACGACTGCAACAATTGGTTTTGGAAATAATTCAGCTTCTCTTCTTGCTGCAATGTTGGTTGTTCCCACTCTTTTTTATGCATTGGGAGGAAATGAAAAAAAACTGTTTGAAGTATTAGGAAGTGGAAATCAGGGATTAACCTTTATCTCTGTTCCCTCACTTTTTAAAAATCTCCCATTGGGACAAATTCTCCTTGTTCTCTTTTTCCTGTCTCTTACATTCGCAGCTTTTACCTCTCTGCTTTCACTTCTTGAATTACCTGTAAGAATTTTAATAGATTCGGGTTTAAAGAGGAAAAAGGCGGTAATATCAATAGCAGTTGTAAGTTTTATTTTAGGCGTTCCTTCGGCTCTCTCAATTAAGGTTTTTAATAATCAGGATTTTACATGGAGTTTGGGGCTTATGCTATCAGGATTTTTCTTTTCCCTTTTTGTAATAAAGTATGGAGTAAAGGAATTCAGAGAAAATCTTATAAATAAGATAAGCACAATTAAAATAGGAAGATATTTTGATTTTATAGTCAAATATCTTATCCCGGTGGAATTTTTTGCTGTAATAACTTGGTGGTTTTATCAAAGTTTAAAATTAGATAAATGGTATAAGATATTCGGAGAGTATAGCCTATTATCCGTTTTGTCTCAATGGTTAATCGTAATTATCATATACATAGCAATAAACAAATTTCTTTCAAAAAAGGTGGCAAAGTGAGTATCGGAGCTATTATTTTAATGCTTTTATCTTTGGGTTTATGTATCGGAGGTTTTGTATTTTTCATAATAAAAAGTTTAAAAAAATAGGAGGGAAAGTTTAAAATGGGAGAAGAAAAAGAGACAATTTTCAAGCAGAAAATTTACTCTAAAATCGGGGAATTACCGACAATTCCGGTGATCGCGACAAAATTATTGTATGCAATTGATGATGAACAATCAAGTATTTCCGATGTTGTTGAAATTATACAGAATGATCCTTCTTTAACTTCTAAAATTTTAAAAATTGCAAATTCCGCATACTACGGATTTTCAAGGGAGATAAAACATATTTCTCAAGCAGTGGCTCTTTTGGGATTTAATATGGTCAGATCCCTTGTCATATCTCTTGAAGTAATGAAAAATCTTCCTTCGGGAAGAGAATCCGAACACTTTTCACCTGAAGGCTTATGGCTTCACAGCCTCGCCACAGCTACATGCATGGAAGATTTCAGAAAAAAATATCCTGATAGAAAAAACAGTAGCACAGTGTTTATAACAGGATTGTTACATGATATCGGTAAAGTTGTATTAGATCAGTTTTTCCACGAAGAATTCTTAAAGGCTCTTTCCCTTGCAAATGGGAATCCTCCCAAAAGCCTACACCATGCGGAACAGGAATTAATAGGTCTGGATCACACTGAGGTTGCAGGAATGCTTCTGGAAAGATGGAAGTTTCCGGAAGAAATAGTTAAACCCATAGCAAATATGCATGCAAAGGAGATTGATGAAAATTTAAATATTCAGGATCTGGCACTTTTGAGAATCGCCAACAGCATTGCCCAAGAAACAAAAATCGGAAAAGAAGGTAATTCTGTTCCAAATAAGATAAAAGAAAAAGATTTGGAAATACTTTCAATTGATGAAAAGATACTGAGTGAACTTAGAGAAGATCTTAAGAATTCTGAAGAAAAAATAGAGGAGTTTTTCGGAGTTCTAAGAGGTTAAACTCTCTTTCTAAAACCCCTTCCTAAAACTTCATATATATCTGAAATAATCACAAACGCATGAGGATCTATCTTTCTTATCTCTTGTCTTAAAGTAGGAAATTGTTTTATAGAAATAACTGTCATTATTATATTCCTCGGCTCTTCCTTATAAAGGGTTTTTCCGTAAAATATTGTTCCACCTCTACCTATTTTATTAAAAATAAGCTCTTTGACTTCATCCTCTTTTTCAGTTATTATAAAAGCCATTTTCGCATAATTCCAACCTTCCAAAACAAAATCTATGGCTTTACTTGAAACAAACAGTGTCAAATAACCGATCAAGGGGGCTTCAAGACTGTGATAGGAAAAGCCTGAGGCTGATATTATAAGAGAATCTACTATTAGAATTCCCATTCCCACACTGATCCCCGTATACTTATTAATTAACATTCCTATGACATCTGTCCCACCGGTAGATGCCCTTCCTTTAAAAACAAGACCCAATCCAACACCCAACATCACGCCCCCGTAAATTGAAGCCAAGATTTCATTGTTAGTCGCATGAATATTTTTAAATTTTAATACTTCATAAAAGAAATCAATCCCCAAATAAGAAAAAAGGATTCCAACTATTGATTTAATTCCATATGCTCTTCCTAATTTTTTCATTCCCAAATATAGAATGGGAAGATTTAAAACAATGGTGAGAATCCCTACTGGAGCTTTAATAAAATAGTTTATTATTATGGCAATACCTGAAACTCCGCCGGGGACTATATGAAAGGGGATAATAAAAATAGCATAGGAAACCGCAAGTAAGAGTGAACCTATAATTATAAAAACAAAATTTTTTATTTCCTGTTTTACTATTGTTTTCATGAGCGGATTATAGCAAAGAAAAGTAATAAAAGGCAAGCTTTTCTCTTCGCCCTATAAACCATCTTAATCCAACAATATTTCTATAAACAATTATTTTTAATAGATTTCTTATTTGAATAAGAGTTCTAATTTTTGTATATTATTAAGTATAAGTTAAGTTTAGGAGGTAGTGGTGAAAAATTTAAAAAAAACTAAAAACTTTGGAGTCTTTCTTATATTTTTTCTTTTAACTAATATTAGTAATTCTCAATTCCTCTCCAAAAGCAGGTATCCATATAAATATCAAAACTATGAATATATTCTTGAAGTTGAACAAGTAGGAACTTTTTACATAAGCTCAATAAATGTTGATTTAGGAGATTCAGAAGTAATTAATTATATAAGCGGAAATGATATAATTTCAAAGAAGAGACCTGGAACTTTCAATCAGAAAGATTTCCTTATATACATGAATAACAAAGTTTACAACACAGAGGCAAAATGGAAATCTGTTTTAAAAGAACTTACGACATGGCTTGAAAAAACAAAAAAACGAGATCCAGAAAAAAGAAAATTTATCCTTACAATGAGAAATAAAAGGTCAGGAAAAATTATTTTTAAAATAAAAGGTTTTAATAGCTGGCCTTATAGGGTAACTTTAAGAAGTTCCTTACATCCTTTACCCTCAATAATTCTTTGCCTTGCAGTAGAAAACACTGAAATTATTTTTGAGTAATCCTTTTTATCTCTTCAAAAACTTTAAGGGCTCTTAATACTGCATTATCCATATTATAGTATTTGTATTCAGCAAGTCTTCCAGCTGTGAAAAGATTTTTTACCAGAGAGGCCTCTTTTTTGTATTTAAGGTAGATTTCTTCATTTTTTTTATCAAAAAAAGGATAATAGGGAATATTAAAATCAGCACCATCTCTCTTATACTCTCCTGGATATTCCTTTGATATTGTTGTTATTTTTACCTTTTGATTAAGAAAATGCTTATACTCTGTAATGCGAGTAAACTTTTCTTTCCCCGGATAATTAACCACAGCTACCGGTTGAAACTCTTCGGTTGAAATATCCTCAAAATCAAATCTGAGAGATCTGTAAGAAAGTTTTCCGTATTTAAAATCAAAAAGATAATCAATTTCTCCGGTATAGACTATAATCCCCTCAAACACTTTTCCTTTATAATAAAACTTCCTTTCTCTTAATTTAAAATCTTCTCTAAAGTCCTTTTTCAACATTAATTTTATATTTTTATTATTCAACATTTTTTCAAAAAGAGAGGAAAAACCTTTGGCGGGAATTCCCTGAAACTTATTATCAAAGTATGAATCCGTATAACCTATGTAAACGGGAACTCTTTTCAAAACTTCCTTTGAAAGAGTAAGAGGATTAACACCCCACTGTTTTTTTGAATAGTGCAAGAAAATCTTTTCAAAGACAAACTCCCCAAACTCCCTTAAATCCGAATCTTGGCTTTCTAAAAGTTTATAAACCGGAACTTTTTCTCCTTCCTTATACCTGTTTAAAAGAGCTTTTTTTAATCTTTTCTCTTTTCCCTTCAATAGTATTTCCACTCCTTTGAAATCAAAAGGCAAAGGGATATAAGAATTATCAATTTTCGCAAAAACCTTGTGCCTGTATCCATACCATTCCGTAAATTGAGAGAGATAATTGATTACATCCTGTGAATCTGTGTGTAAAATATGAGGCCCGTATTTGTGAACATATATTCCATTCTCATTTAAATAATCATAAGCATTTCCTCCTGTATGTTCCCGCTTTTCATAAACCAAAACTTTCTCATTTAATATATTAGCAATTCTTTCTGCAACTACAGCCCCGGAAAAACCTGCTCCCGCCACTATGAATTTATATTCATTCAAAGCTACCTTCCCAAATACTTCCCTTTAAATTATGAGGACCGGCATCTTCTATTAAAACATCATAGAATTCTCCTACTTTTCCACCATTTATATTTACAATTCTTCCGCTTTCAATTCTCCCGACTGTTTCATCAGAATTTTTTTTGTTTACAGTTTCCGTAAGAGCGCGCAAAATTTTTCCGATCTTTTTCAAATTATTTTTAAGTTGTATATCCTTTTGCAGATTTTGAAGATATATTAATCTTTCGGTTTTAACTTTATCAGGGACATTATCTTCAAAATAATAAGCTTTTGTTCCGGGTCTCGGAGAATATTTAAAGGAAAACATATTTTCAAACTCAACCTCTTTTAAAACTTCAACCGTTCGCTCAAAATCCTCGTCCGTTTCTCCGGGGAAACCCACTATAATATCTGTGGATATTGCGATACTCGGAACTATCTCTTTTATCTTTTCTATGATTTTAAGATATTGTTCTATTGTGTATCCTCTGTTCATAAGCTTTAATATTTTATTACTACCTGCCTGAAAAGGGAGGTGAATTGAATTTAAAACCTGATTATATCTTGCCATGACTTCGGCTATTCTTATGGAAAATTTTGCCGGATGTGAGGTTAAGAACCTTATCCATGGAATTGAACTTGTTTTAGCTACCTTTTCCAATAAAGATGCAAGATCCATTCCGGTCTCAGGATCTCTGTATGAATCAACATTTTGTCCCAATAACTGTACTTCCTTAAACCCCTGCTCTTCCAAAAACCTTATCTCTTTAAGAATTGAACTTGAAGGTCTGAACTTTTCCCTTCCCCTCGAAAAAGGGACAACACAGTATGTGCAAAAACTATCACATCCTTCCATTATGGAAACATAGGCTGAAAAATTGTTTCTCCTTAAAATCGGCTCAAAGGGTATTTCAACCCACTTTTTATAAAACTGAAAATCAGAATAATTGTTTTCCTTGATAGCATCTTTTATCTTAAAGTATGAATTTGTCCCGAGCATTATATCAACATAGGGTGCTCTCTTTCTTATTTCATCCTTTAAAAGTTGAGAAACACATCCTGTGACCACAATTTTCATCTCTCTTTTTTTCTTTATACCATTAAGTTTCCCTAAAAAGGAAAATAGTTTTTCTTTCGCCTTCTCTCTTACGGAACATGTATTTACAATAACAATATCAGCCTTCTTCTCATCTTCAACAGGTGTATATCCTTCACTTATTAAAATGCCTGCCATTTTTTCCGAATCATTTACATTCATTTGGCAGCCATAGGTTTTTATGAAAAATTTTTTATTTGCCATTTAATCTGATAAGTTCCTCCGCACTTTTTATAACAGCATCCGATATATTTGAACCTGACATCATTCTTGCAATTTCCTCCACCCTCTCCTTTTTTGATAGAATTTTTATTTTTGCAAATGTTCTTTTATCCTTTTCATATTTATCAACTTTATAGTGATTATCAGCAAAAGCAGCAACCTGAGGAAAATGAGTAATACACAAAACCTGAGCCTTTTTTGAGAGTTTTTTAAGCTTTTCCCCCACTTTTTCAGCTGTTTTCCCACCTACTCCGCTATCTATTTCATCAAAGATATATGTATCTGTCATCCCATCAACAAAAACCATCTTCAAACCAAGCATGATTCTCGAAAGCTCTCCACCAGAAGCTATTTTGTTTAGAAGTTTCAATTCTTCTCCTATATTTGCGGAAAATAAAAATTCAATTCTCTCATTTCCCAACGGAGTAAATTTTTCGGATGCCGGAATAAAATCTATTCTAAATTTTGAATTTTTCATTGCAAGCTCTTCCAATTCCCTTTTAAGTTTTTTTTCTGTTTCACTCGCTGTTTTTTTTCTTCTTTCACTGAGAACAGCAGCAAGCTTTTCATACTCTTTTTTAAGAACTTCAAGTTCCTCACTTTTTTCTTTAATATCAATCTCAAGGCTTCCCAATTTGAGGAGTTCCTCTTTTGCCTTTTCATAATAGGATAAAATATCCTCTTCGCTTTCACCATACTTTTTCTGAAGTCTTTCAATCTTTGCTAATTTACTTTCAACTTCTTCCAATTCTTCGGGAGAAAAATTCACCTCCTCCAAAAAATCCCTGAGCTTATAGGCAATATCCTCAAGAACAGGAGAAAATTCACTTATTCTCTTATAATCATCCTCCCACTCTTTTTTAAATTTTGAAAGATTTAGAAAATTATTTTCAATTGTTGAAAATAGAGATAAAAGAGAATTATCTCCCTCGTAAATTAAATCCAATGTTTCCTTGAGAATCGAAAAAATTTGCTCTGAATTCTGGTACACTTTCCTTTTCTCTTTGAGTTTGTCAATTATTCCCTCTTCAATTTCAGCCTCTTCAATCTCATTTATTGCATACTCCAAAAACTCTTTTCTCTGAAGCTTTTCCTGATCAAGCTTATTAAGTTCATCAATCTCTCTTTTTACAAAATCAATCTTCGAGCTTATTTTTTCAAGCTTTTCAAGAATTCCCTCATTATCCGCCGCCCTATCAAGAAGCTCAAGCTGACTTTTTTTGTCAGTAAGAATCTTTTGATCATTTTGCCCGTAAATATTATAAAGGTAAGGAGAAAGCAGTCTTAAAAAACTAAGATTAAAAACTTTACTGTTCACAAAGACCTTATTTCTTCCATCCTCAAAAAGCTCTCTTCTGACAATAATCTCCTTTAAATCATCATCCTCATCAAAATATTCTTTTAAAAAATTAAGGGGTTCGTTAAATTCAAAAATAGCTTCCACGCTCACTTTTTTTTCACCTGATCTAATTAATCCCTTGTCAAATCTTTCTCCGCCTATGAATTTTAAACTTTGAAGAATTATAGATTTTCCGGCACCAGTTTCACCCGTAAGTATATTAAG
>JALXDT010000203.1:16035-17123 GCA_027070475.1 Candidatus Aminicenantota bacterium
TTAAATCCTTTATTATTGCAAGATTTTTTATTCTTAATGTTCTTAACAATTTATTCTAATACAATAGGGGCCAAAGATGTTTTCGCATTAACTCTGCCATAACCAAGATATACATCAACCCCAGGATTGATTGTTTTGTTCACATCATCTGATGCGAATTTCAAAACCTTGTAAAGTTCTTCCGGTTTTAAGAAACTTTTTTCAGAAAGAATCAACCCTGCTAAACCAGCAACAACAGCAGTGGCTGGAGATGTTCCTGTAACAAAAGCATATCTCCCCTCCGTATATGTTGTTAAAATATAAACTCCTGGAGCTGATACTCCAACTTCAGGACCATAATTCGAAAAGGCTGCTCTTTTATCCACATAATTCGTAGCCCCAACACCTAATACATAAGAGGTATAAGCAGCTGGATATAAAACATTAGAATCCCCATCATTTCCGGAAGCAGCAAAAACAGCTATTCCCTTATCAAAAGCTTCTTTAACTGCCGCCTCGAGCAGATAAGAAGGGACAGAACCTCCCAAGCTCATACTTATTATTTTTGCTCCATTGTTTATTGCATACTGAATTCCCAGAGCAATATTTGAATAACTACCTACTCCATCCTTATCAAGAACTTTTACAGGAAGAATTTTACAATTCCAGCATATTCCACTTATCCCCAAACTATTGTTTGTACTTGCTCCTATTATTCCTGACATTGCTGTTCCATGACCATTGTCATCAATTGCATAGGGATTACCATCAACAAAATTGTATCCATCAAGAAGCTTATCTCTTAAATCAGGGTGAGAAAAATCAACTCCCGTATCAATAACAGCAATGATCACATCATCTGAGCCCTTTGTATAATCCCATCCTTCATCAGCCTTTATATCAGCTCCAATTTTTGGTGAGACTTTATTTTCTCCAATCTCAAGCACCTGCCCATTACTTTTCAGGTAAAATTGATATACAAAATAGGGATCATTTGGGACTGTTTGAGCATAAGCAATATAATCGGGCTCAACATATTCTACCGTGGGAAGAGACTTCAAATAACTAATAACACTTTCTACGGGAACAGAAAGGTCTTTCCCCTGAAG
>JALXDT010000204.1 GCA_027070475.1 Candidatus Aminicenantota bacterium
TGTTGTACCTGATTACCCAGCCAATCAGGAGATGCAAATATACGGTAAATAACAAAACTAAAAAATAATAAATTTAATATAAATGTAAAAGTCATTAAACGACAAATATAAAACTAAGGTAACAAATTTCTTGTATATATTAAGTAACTTTATTCAATGAGACAATTATTTTCAAATGAGTGTGAAATGAAAATATTTTTTTTATTTTGATTAAAATATTCGTTTCTGTATGATTTTTAGGGGGTATATCGAATATTTGATGAAAACTCTTTTTTCTGGTAAAATTTGCCATTCCACAAATGACTATTTATAATGAAAGGAAGGAAAAACAAGCCATTAAATGTTTTTTTTATCTTTATTTTTTTTGTTAGCACAACTATTTCCTTCTCCTATTTAGTAAGAAATTACTATACAATTGATGAAATAATAAAAATTGTTGAAAAATATAGCAAACATAAATTTAACACAAAGCCAATTATAAGATTTCTCGGAGAAAAAGAATTTTCAAAGAAGATAAACAGTATACTAAAAAGGGATTATCCCAATGAAAAGATCCTAAAAGAGTGCCTTTTTTTACATGCATTCAAACTAATGAAAAAGGATGTAAGTTTATTAAATATTAAAAGAAATATTTACTTTAAAAATGTTGCGGGTTTTTATGATGAAGGGGGGAAAAGCAATGAGATCTTTATTAAGGGAAAACCAAAGAATAAATTCAGTAAGATGGAGGCTATGCTTCTGTTTCATGAACTCTGGCATCTAATTCAAAAAAACAGAATAAATTTTGAAAAAAATATCCCTGATACAATAGAATATGATGACAGAAAGCTTGCAATACTCTCAATGTTAGAGGGAGATGCAATAAGATTTATGGAAGAAGTTACAAATATTAAACTTGCTATAGACAATCCTGATATCAGCATAGAGGAGGTTTTATCCTTGTCCGGTGATAATATTATAAAAACATCACCAAGGATTATCAGAGAAGAATTAATTTTCCCCTATCTTTATGGTACCAGGTTTGTAAAATATTTTGAAAAAAGAGGTAAAAAAGCTGAAATTTACAAAATTCCACCTACCTCCTCATATGAAATCATTTTTCCTTCCTCCTACCCTTTGAAGTTAAAGGACAAAACTTTACCCCATGATAAATTTTTAAGCGGGAGGGTCGGAATCTTTTTTATAAACATAATCCTGAATAGAGATAGAACCAACTTAAACTATTTGAGAGGGTGGAAAAGTGATTTTTATTATATTGCATACAATAAAAAGAGTAAAAAATATTCTCTAAACTGGGAGATAAATTTTGAAGGTCTTATGATAAAAAAAATAGAAAAACTCTTAAAAAAACGTTTCCCTGAAGCTAAGGTAAAAATTATAAATAACAAAAAAATTAAGTTTTTTAAGGAGGGTTATTATGGATGTAATCACTGCCACACAGATTAAAAAAGGTGCCATTATCAGATATGATGGTAAACTTTACAGGGTAATGGATGTTCATCATCATACCCAGGGAAGACAAGCCGGGTATATTTTAACAAAACTAAGAAACCTGAGCGATGGCACCCAAAAAGAGGTTAAATTCAGCTCCTCTGATAGAATTGAAAGAGAGTATGTTGATAAAGTGGAGCTTGAATATCTCTATGAAGATGGACATTTTTATGTTTTTATGAACACTTCAAACTATGAACAATATCACATTGAAGAAGCCTTGATTGAGGATATGAAATACTATTTAATTCCAAATGCTGTTTTCTACGGACTATTAATTTCAGATAAGATTGTGGGAATTGAACCTCCTAAAAGCCTTGAGTTGAAAGTAGTTGAAACAGAACCCAATTTAAAAGGGGCTACAGCACAAACCTCTAACAAACCTGCAATTCTTGAAACAGGATTAAAGATATCGGTTCCTTTTTTTATTGAAGTTGGTGATATTGTTAGAATAGACCCTTCAACTAATAAATATCTTGAAAGGGTAAAAAAATAGCTTTCTTGAAATTAAGATTAAAATTTAGTAATATTATGGACAAAATTTGAGGAGGAACAGATGAAAGAGTACAAGAGCAACCAAATAAGGAATATTGCTGTCATTGGACACGGTAATTCTGGTAAAACAAGCCTTGTTTCCGCTTTTCTATTCAATGCAGGAGTGGTAAACAGGCTTACAAAAGTTGAACAGGGAAATACTATAACTGATTTTGACCAGGAGGAAATCGAGAGAAAAATTTCAATATACACAGGTCCAGCTTTTCTTGAATGGAATGGTGTAAAGATTAATATACTTGACACTCCTGGATATGGAAACTTTTTATGGGATTCTCAAGCAGCTCTAAGAGTTGTAGAAGGGGCACTTGTTATGGTTGATGCAACAGCTGGTGTGGAAGTTCAGACAGAAAAGGTATGGAGATTTGCCAATGAATATGAGGTATCAAGAATTTTGGTTGTAAATAAGATAGATAGAGAAAGAGCAAGTTTTGATAATGCTGCGGAAAGTATCCACGAAGTATTCGGTAGAGGGGCTGTTCCCATTCAATTACCCATCGGAGAAGAAGCTAATTTTAAAGGTGTAATAGACCTCATTAAAATGAAGGCTTATATATATAAAAATGATGAAAGCGGACAATTTGAAGAGACTGATATACCTGCAGAACTAAAAGAAAAAGCTGAAGAGAAGAGAATGGAAATGGTTGAGATGGTCGCAGAACAGGATGAGGAAATTATGGAAAAATATCTTGAAGAGGGAGAATTAAGTGAAGATGACCTTATAAAAGGATTAAAAGAGGGAGTGAAAAACAGAGAACTTTTTCCGATTGTGGTAGCATGTGCTGCCTCTAATATGGGAACTCAGCAGATACTTGATACTATAGTTTCACTTATTCCAAATCCAGTCGAAAAGGGAGAGGTCAAGGCAACTTTAAATGGAGAAGAAATCACTATAAAACCTCTTGAAAATGAGCCTTTTTCAGCTCTTGTATTCAAAACAATCTCTGATCCTTATGCAGGAAGAATAAATCTTATGAGAGTTTACTCGGGCACTCTTAAAGCTGACACTACTGTGAAAAACACAACAAAAGGGGTAGATGAAAAGATAGCAAACCTTGTTTATCTTCAGGGAAAACAGCAAACTCCTGTTGATAAAGTTTATGCGGGAGATATTGTTGCAACATTAAAATTAAAAGAAACTCTTACATCTGACACACTTGCAGCTCCGGAAAGACCTGTTATTTTCGAACCCATTAAATTCCCTGAGGCATCAATCTCCTTTGCACTTGAACCTAAAACAAGACAGGATGAAGACAAACTTTCCACCGCTTTGACAAGGATTGCGGAAGAGGATCCCACAGTTAAGTTTAGAAGAGATGTTCAAACAAAAGAATTGGTAATATCAGGAAACGGACAATTGCACATAGAGATAATTGTTTCAAGGCTTAAGAGAAGATTTAATGTGGATGTTGTTTTAAAACCTCCTAAAATCCCTTATCTTGAAACAATCAAAGGTAAAGCTGATGTAGAGGCAAAGTATAAAAAACAGACAGGAGGAAGAGGTCAGTATGGACATGTTAAGATAAAATTAGAGCCACTTCCAAGGGGGAAAGATTTTGAATTTAAAGATGAAATCTTCGGAGGAGCTATTCCTAAAAACTACATACCCTCCGTTGAAAAGGGTATTCAGGAAGCAAGACAAAAAGGAGTAGTCGCAGGATATCCAACAGTTGATTTCAGAGTAATACTTTATGATGGTTCATACCATGAAGTTGATTCTTCTGACATGGCATTTAAGATAGCTGCCTCTATGGCTTTCAAGAAAGGTGTAAAGGATGCCAAGCCAACCATTCTTGAACCAATAATGAATGTGGAAATATCAGCTCCTGAAGAATATTTAGGAGATATTATGGGAAATCTGAATGGAAGAAGGGGAAAACCTCTTGGAACAGAGCAGAGAGGGAAAATGAGCATAATAAAGGCTCAGGTTCCTCTTGCTGAGATGCTCGATTTTGAGCCTGCTTTAACATCTATAACCGGAGGAAGAGGTTCATATACAATGGAATTTTCCCACTATGAGGAAGTTCCTGCGCAGATTCAACAAAAGATTATAGAGCAAGCAAAGAAAGAGGGCAGAATTAAAGAAGAAGAGGAATAAATTTTTTAATTAATAAATACTGGATTCTTTAATTTAATCCTTGACATAAAACTTTTAATATATTAATTTTATATTAATTAATAAAAAAGGAGAGGATATGTTAGTCGAAAAGACAGATTTAAAAGGGATTAATTTCCTAAAGAGAGGAAAGGTCAGAGACATTTATGATTTAGGAGATTCTCTCTTGTTAATTTCTACCGATCGAATCTCTGCCTTTGATTTTGTCCTACCATCTCTTATCCCCTGTAAGGGAAAAGTTTTAAATTCCATTTCGGTTTTCTGGTTTCAAAAATTCAAAGATGAAGTTGAAAACCATCTTATTTACCACAAAATTGAAGATTTCCCCGAGGAATTGAAAAAATATAAAGAAATACTTGAAGGAAGATCTGTAATCGTTAAGAAATTAAATCCAATACCATTTGAGATTATTGTTAGAGGTTATATTACCGGTTCAGGCTGGAAATCTTACAAAGAAAGCGGGCAAATTTCTGGAATTAAACTTCCTGAAGGTTTAAAAGAGAGCGATAAATTTCCAGAACCTCTTTTTACTCCAACAACAAAAGCTGAGGAAGGACATGATTTACCTGTAACAAAAGAGGAAATGGCAAATAAAATAGGGAAAGAGTTAACAGATCTTTTAGAAGAAACAGCAATCAATATTTACAAAAAGGCAGCTGAATACGCCCTCAAAAAAGGAATAATAATAGCTGACACAAAATTTGAGTTTGCAGAAAAGGATGGTAAGTTAATTTTAATAGATGAGGTTTTGACTCCTGATTCATCAAGGTTCTGGCCACTTAAAGATTATGAACCTGGTAGATCCCAGAAGAGCTTTGACAAACAATTCGTTAGAAATTATTTATTATCTTCTGACTGGGACAGAAAAACAACCCCTCCACCACTACCGGAAGATATAGTTCAAAAAACATCTTCTCTCTACCAGCAGATATACGAACTTTTAACAGAAGAAAAGATTAACTGTTAAAATGACGGCCCTTGACTATACATTAATAGCTATAGTTTCCTTTTTTGTTTTAATGGGACTTCTAAATGGATTTATTTCAAGCGTAATCT
>JALXDT010000205.1 GCA_027070475.1 Candidatus Aminicenantota bacterium
AATAATTTATCCTTTTAATTACATTACTATTTTTGAATATTTCGCTCATTTTATCAAATATTTTTAAATTAAAAATCTCAATCAATTCAATAGCATTAAATCTTGCCTGAATAAAGTACTCAGGGCTTTTTATCTCATTATGAAAATATATATAATCCAGAACAGCCTTTTCGGGTAGAGCAATCTTGTATCTGATATTATTAAATTCCATTAATTGATAATCAGAAAAGAGCTCTTTCTTGATTTTCCTATATTGAAACTTTCCGATTTCAGTTTCAAACCTCTTTGTTTTCATTGTGGAAACCGAAAGAATAGTGTAAACCCCTTCAGGGATAATATTATAAAAAGAGAGAGCTGTTTCCAAAGATACATAAGAAGGAGAGTAAATCCTGTTTGCTATAAAAAAGAGTAATTGCTCAATCATTTCTATATTGGAGAAGACAAAGTAGTTTTTTCTCAGCTTTTTTATATATCCTTTCTTAATCCAATCACTTAATCTTTGCGGATGAAAATCCGGTAT
The DNA here is from genome assembly GCA_027070475.1 of Candidatus Aminicenantota bacterium. GTDB lineage: Bacteria > Acidobacteriota > Aminicenantia > JAMOAD01 > JAMOAD01 > JALXDT01. The sequence goes on from JALXDT010000205.1 coordinate 521, forward strand.
GATGCTTTTTACATTTTTTACGGAAAAAACAATATTTTTCCCGAACAGCTCTCTAAACTCAATATATCTCATTTCTATTCATTCCTCATATTAGGAATAACAGGAAATGATAACATTATTAATAGAATAAATCAAATACTTGTGATGCCTCTAAAAATTAAATTAGAGATCTGCCCCCACTCAAGACCTATTATAGTTGAAATAACAGAAGATTTTATCAAAAGAGAGCTTAAAAGAAAGTAATCTCTTGAATTTTTCCTGTTAAAGTAGTAAATTAAAGAATGAGAAAGTTTTCCCTTTTTCTTGTTTTTTTATTTATTTTCTCTTTTTCAGGTGGAGGAGCTGAACTTGATTTTAATAAATTAAAAAGCATTAATAATATACCAATATATCCTAATGCCAAATTTTCAAAAACTCTTTCTTACACAGGGAAAGATAATTGGCTTCTGTCATATTTAACTAAAGATTCCGCTTTAAAGGTAATTAATTATTATAAGAGAACTCTAAATGTGAAGCCTGAAAGAGTTAAATACGGGAAAACTCTTGTAATTTATCAGTTTCCAATTTCCTATACAATGATAAATAAAAAGAAGGTTTTAGAAGAGGGGGTTGAAATAATACCTTTCAGCGGTTTTTACAGAAAGGTTTTTAAGGCTAACACAAAAATCAAGATTTATGTAAAGGCTCCTAAATAATGAGATTTTCTTTAAAAAGCTCCTTTAAACCTAAGGGAGATCAGGAAAAGGCAATAGAGCAACTTGTAAATGGTTTCAAAGCGGGTAAAAGATTTCAGACCCTTTTAGGAGTTACAGGCTCAGGAAAAACCTTTACGGTTGCAAATATTATTGAAAAATTAAATATACCCACTCTTATAATATCTCACAATAAAACACTGGCTGCTCAGCTTTATCAGGAATTTAAAAGCTTTTTCCCTGAAAATGCCGTGGAATATTTCATCAGCTATTATGATTATTATATTCCTGAGGCATACCTTCCGACAACTGATACCTATATTGCAAAGGAAACTCTGATTAACAAAGAGATAGACAGGATGAGATTATCAGCCACCAGATCCCTTTATGAAAGAAATGATGTAATCATAGTGGCTTCTGTTTCCTGTATCTATGGCATAGGTGATCCGAACAACTATTTTTCAATGAGATTGAATTTGCAGAAGAATAGAATTTTACCCAGAAAAAAGTTGCTGAACTTTTTAACAGATCTAAGATATGAAAGGACAGAGGAAATTATTTTACAACCTTCCATGTTTAGAGCGAGAGGAGGAGTTTTTGATATTTTCCCTCCATACCATAAAACCGCAATAAGATTGGAGCTTATGGATGATATTATAGAAAATGTTTTTGAGATTGACCCTGTAAGTGGATTTGTTCTTAGGGAAATTGAAGAGTTTAACCTTTATCCTACAAATTATTTTATTACACCGGAGGATAAATTAAGTATTGCTATTAAAAGAATAAAAAATGAACTCAGAGAAAGGGTAAGTGAACTTAAAAAAGAGGGTAAACTTTTGGAAGCTCAAAGACTTCAGGAGAGAACCTATTATGACCTGGAGCTTTTGGAGGAGATGGGTTATTGCCCGGGAATTGAGAACTATTCAAGGCATCTCTCTCTGAGGGAAGAGGGAGAACCTCCCTATACATTAATTGATTATTTCCCTGATGATTTTTTGATTGTAATAGATGAAAGTCATATGACAATTCCCCAATTAAGAGCAATGTACGAAGGGGACAGGTCAAGGAAGAAAACACTTGTTGAACACGGTTTCAGATTGCCCTCGGCTCTTGATAACAGGCCTTTGAAATTTAGTGAGATAGAAGAGAGATTTAAAAAGGTTTTGTTTTTATCTGCAACCCCTTCTGAATATGAGATTAAAAAGTCTGGGGGAATAGTTGTTGAGCAAATAATTCGTCCTACAGGCCTTGTTGATCCTGAGGTGGAAATTAAGCCCACAAAAAATCAAATGGAGATAATAGAAAGAGAGGTTTCCGATAGAATAAAAAGAGGGGAAAGAGTACTGATCACCACATTAACCAAAAGAATGGCCGAAAAGCTTGCAGCCTTTCTCTTTGAAAAAGGGTTTAAAGCCAAATACCTTCACTCAGACCTTGATGCTCTGGAGAGAATTAAACTTTTAATGGAATTAAGAAGGGGAGATGTGGATATCATAGTCGGGATTAATCTTTTAAGAGAAGGGCTTGATCTACCTGAGGTGAGCCTTGTGATTATTTTAGATGCTGATAAGGAGGGATATTTAAGGTCAGAGACAAGTTTAATTCAAACATTCGGAAGAGCTGCAAGAAATATTAATGGAAAGGTTATTCTATTTGCAGATAAAATAACATTGTCAATGGAAAAAGCCATCGCAGAGACAAACAGAAGAAGAAGAATTCAGATTGAATACAACAAAAAGCATGGAATAAAACCCTCAACTGTGCAAAAAGAGATAAAGGACTTTTTTTATAGGAGAAAATATCCTTCCCTTTTAAAAGTGGCGGATAAAAAGGAATTTTATAAATCTCCTGAAGAGGCTGAGGAAATGATAAAAAGACTGGAAAAGGAGATGAGAGCAGCTGCTGACAGATTGGAATTTGAAAAAGCTGCAGCTTTGAGGGATAAGATAAGGGAGATTGAAAAATTTGTTCTGGAGTTATAGGAGATAGAAATGTGCTACTATATTTCAACCATTAAAAATAAAATAGAGCTTGAGATGAGATTTGTGGTTAAGTTTCCGGATAAGATTAATTTTGCTCCCAGATATAGAATCTCAGCTTTTGATAAGAATGCAAAAATTCCGGCCATTTTAAATGAATCTCCGGATAAAGCTGATTTCTACCATTGGGGACTGATACCCTTCTGGATTAAGACAGAAGAGGATGCTGAAAATATCAGGACAAAAACAGCAAATGCAAGAGCTGAAACTATCTTTGAAAAGCCATCATTTAAAAGATCTATACTCTATAAGAGAGCTTTGATTCTTGCAGACGGTTTTTTTGAATGGCATGATAAAAACGGAGTAAAAATCCCGTATTATATTAAGTTCAGAGATCATCGCCCCTTTGCAATTGCCGGTATATGGGATGAATGGGAAAACAGAAAAACCGGAGAGCTCTTAAAAACAGTTTCTATCCTAACCTATAAGGCAAATTCATTCTTAAGTAAAATCCATAATACAAAAAAGAGAATGCCTTTAATTTTACCCGCTGAAATAGAAAAGGAGTGGCTTAAAAGAGATCTGAAAGAGAAGGAAATAAAAGAATTTTTTAAATCTTATGAATATGATAATCTCATTGCCTATCCTGTCTCAAAAAAGCTTTTTTTAAAAGGAGATGATAAAGATCCTCAAATTCTAAATGAAGTAAACTTATCCTGATTTTTTATAAATCCTGAAAAAATATTGCCTGAATTATTATTTCTGGTTATAATGAATTCTGTATTTTGAATATGGAGGCAGATAATGAATTTATGGAGAAACTCTTTAAGCTTTTTACTTTTTTTTATGTTTTTGTTTACTTTTTTGAATGGAAAAGAGGAGAAAAAGAGTGTAAGAGAGAAAGAGCTTGAAAGAATGAAGATTAATGATAAGTATGACTACTATCATTTGAGGAAGAAAAAAGAATTTGTGGTTGATAAGAGCAGAGAATTTTTGATTCCTCCAAAAGGAGAGAAACCTGTTGGTAATTTTATTGTTGCCAAAACTCCTCCGAAAATAAAGTTAATGATTTTACCCAATCTGGAACCTGAATATTTTCTTGATTTAAAGGATCCAGGTGATGCCTATATGATAGTCTGGGCAAATTGGGCACATGTGACAAGGAGTGAGGATAATAGGTTCTATTTTGCAGCAAGCAATCATAGAGGCTATGGGTGTCAGATTAATATTTATGAATACATACCTTCAAGGGAACTTGTTCACAGAGTGGTGGATGTGAAAAAACTGTTGGACTGGACTGATGAAGGATATACTGATGGGAAGATACATGGACAGATGGGAATTATGCCTGATGGAACTTTGTGGGCAGCTACCCATTATGGAGTTCATCCCACAAAAGAGTGGTTTAAGAATGGATACAGAGGAGCCTGGTTATTAACTTACAATATTTTTACCCATCAGGCGGAAAATTTAGGTAATCCGATAGTTGGCGGCAATCTTGCAATTTATCAGCTTGATGAAAAGAGGGGAAGATTCGTAGGAACGGGAAGTCTTTCAAATATGGTTTTATGCTATGATGTTATTAACAGAAAAGTCAGGTTTGCAGGTTATCCTCCCAATAACTGGAAATGGGCTCCAAGAACAATTTTTTTAGACAAAAGTACGGGAAAATTCTGGACCTTTGATTTTAATGATAAAGAAAAGAGATTCTTCAGTTATGATCCTGAATTTAATGAATTTCAAAAGTATGATGTGTCTGCCCCGAAAAATCCCTACAAAGGTAAAAAGTGGGTTGGGCAATACCCGAGAGGTCATATAGATGATCCTGCCATGGATGGCTGGTATTATTGGGCCACATGGGATGGAGTTTTATTTAAATTCAAACCTGAAGGATTCAACGGAAAACCGGAAGTCAAATATGTTGATACTACATGGAATAAAGGGGAAGATGTTTTACAAATGGCTCTATCTCCGAAGGGAAGATATGTTTACTATTATCCAAAAGGGAATTCACCTGTAATACAGTATGATGTTAAGACAGGAAAGAGAAAAGTTATAGCATGGGTGAGAGACTATTATTTTAAGAAATACGGTTATTTTATGGGACAGAGCTATGGAATGTCTATATCAAAGGATGGAAAATTTCTTGTGATAATTGTAAATGGCGAGTTTACAAATAAAAAACGCGCTTTCGGACATCCCGGTATCCTTGTGGTTGAAATTCCGGAATCAGAAAGAGAGGAGTAATTCTTACAAAGAATAACTAAATTAATTTAATCACCCACTTGCCAAATATGTTATAATACTCTACTAAAATTTTAATAAAAGGATTTCAGATGAATATCTATATTGTAAGACATGGAGCAACAGACTGGAATGAAAAGGACCTCGTTCAGGGGAATATTGATATTGAACTTTCTGATAAGGGAAAGAGTGATGTTGAAAAAACAGCTGAGTTTTTAAAAAATATAAAATTTAATAAAATTTTTACAAGTGAGCTCAGAAGAGCATTTAATACAGCAGAGATTATTAACAGAGCAAAGAATTTGGATATTATTAAGATAAAGGAATTGAATGAACTTGATTGCGGAAATTGGGAAGGGCTTACTATGGAGCAGATAAGAAATGAAAGGGCAGAAGAGTATTCAAGATTGAAAGCTGACCCCGAGTATAAAATACCGGGAGGAGAATCCTTCATGGATGTTGTAAGAAGATTTAAAATCGGCTGGCAAAAGGTTTTGGAGCTGAGCGAAGGAGAAGATTTTCTTTTTGTGACTCATATTGTCATAACACGAGCATTTTTGTTTGAAAATTTAGGTATTCCCTATGAGAGCGTCAGATCCTTTGTTATAAACAATGCATCTTTTACGCATTTTGAATATGATAATGGGAGATACTTTTTAAAACTCTGGAATTATAGGCCTTACGAAAATGGAATATATTAAGGATAAAATAGAAAAAATTGTTTCTGAGTATGTAAAAAGAGAATTTGGAAAAGAGTATCCCGTCAGATTTTTAAATCCTCCTAAAATCTCAATGGGGGATCTTACCCTTTCCTCTGCTTTTGAAATTGGAAAAAGAGAGAGAAAAAATCCTAAAGAAATAGCCGAAAAATTAAAAGCTCTTTTAAATGAGATTGATGAAATAGAAAAAATTGATATAGCTGGCCCCGGTTACATAAATCTGTTTTTAAACAAAGAGAAATACTTTAATAATATAAAAAATGTCATTGATTATAAAAAATCAGGTAAAAAAACAGGCAAAACCATAGTTGAACATACAAATATCAATCCCAACAAGGCTGCCCACATAGGGCATATGAGAAATGCTGTCTTAGGGGATACTCTTGTAAGAATGTTAAAATTTACCGGGGAAGAGGTTGAAGTTCAAAACTATATTGATGATACGGGTGTTCAGGTGGCGGATGTTGTTTACGGGGCTTTATATATTGATAATAAGAGTATTGATGATTTGAGAAAGATTGAAAAAATAGATTATTATCTTTGGGACCTTTATGTAAGGGTTTATGAAAATGATAGTGAAGAGAGCAAAAACAGGAGAAGGGAAGTTCATCATAAAATAGAAAAAGGGAAATCTCCAGAAAGAGAGTACGCTGAATTTATTTCACTTGCGGTTTTGAAAAGACATCTTGAGACAGTTGAAAGACTTGGGATCTATTATGATGTTTTGCCAAGAGAGAGTGATATTATAGCTTTGAAATTCTGGGATAGTGCTTTTGAGCTTATGAAAAAATCCGGAGTAATCTATTTTCAGGATGAGGGTGAAAACAGAGGATGCTGGGTGATGAAAGTTTTTGAGGACGGAGAGGAGAGAGAAAAGGTAATAGTGAAATCCAACGGAGCCATTACCTATGTGGGAAAGGATATATCCTACCATCTCTGGAAATTCGGGCTTTTGAAAAAAGATTTTTATTATAAAAAATTTGATAAAAGGCATTATATTACAACCTCAAAAAGTGAAGAGGCAGAAGAGGGAATTTCCTTTGGATCAGGTAAAAGAGTTTTTAATGTGATTGACCAGAGGCAATCCTATCTTCAGAATATAGTGAAGAAAGCCATTTCAAAAATGGGATATGAAGAAGCAGCTGAAAATTTAACCCACTTTTCCTATGAGGTTGTTGCCCTTTCAAAAAAGTCTGCCGAGGAAATGGGTTTTAAGGTTGAAGAGGGGAAATCTTTTGTTGAGGTTTCCGGTAGAAAGGGAGTCGGAGTTAAAGCTGATGATCTGATTGATGAACTTGAGAGGAGAGCTCTTTCAGAGGTGAGAAAAAGACATCCTGAATTTTCCTCTGAAAAATCAGAATCAATAGCCCGTATGATTTCCTCTTCAGCATTAAGGTATTATATGCTCAAATATACGCTGAATTCTTTGATAGTGTTTGATTTTGATGAAGCACTCAAATTTGAGGGTGAAACAGGCCCATACCTTCAGTATTCAAATGTAAGAATGAAAAGCCTTTTCAGAAAATTTGAGGAAGAAACAGGAATAAAGGTAGAAGATGAAATAAAACCTCCCTATTTTTTTGAAAGTTTTGAGAGCGATAAGCTTGAGAGTCTCTGGGAGGCTATTGTGATTGCCTCAAGATTTGATTCTGAACTTGATGCATCAATAAAGAATCTTGAGCCTTCAAGGCTTGCAAAGTTTGCCTTTCTTTTATGTCAGAAGTTAAACTATATTTACAATAATTTCCCTGTGATAAAGGAAAAAGACAGGGAGAAAAGAAAAATTACACTCTTTACATTGCACTTTTTATACAAACAATTAAATAAAACCCTTGATATTTTGGGAATAGAAAAACCTGAAGCAATGTAGGAGGTGTGAATGATTGAAGTAAACAATCTTACCCGTAAGTATGGGGAAAAGGTTGCGGTAAACAGGATCTCCTTTTCTGTGGAAAAAGGAAAAATCTGGGGCTTTTTGGGACCCAACGGAGCAGGAAAAACGACCACTATGAGAATTCTCACAGGTTATCTTCCACCGACAGAGGGCAGTGCAAAGGTCGCAGGTTTTGATATTACAAAAGAACCCCTCAAAGCAAAAAAGCACATAGGCTATCTTCCTGAGATTCCTCCCCTTTACAATGAGATGACTGTAAAAGGCTATGTGAATTTTGTTGCCGAGTTAAAAGGAGTGCCTTCAAAAGAGAGGAAAAAAGCTGTTTCTCAGGCAATTGAAAAGGCAGGACTTTCCAATGTGGCAGGAAGACTTATAAAAAATCTTTCCAAAGGATACCGCCAGAGAGTTGGAATAGCGCAGGCAATTGTTAATAATCCTGATATTCTCATCCTTGATGAACCGACTATAGGGCTTGACCCTGCTCAGATTATTGAAATAAGAGAGCTTATTAAATCATTGAAAGGAGAACATACTGTTATTCTTTCAACTCACATCCTCCCTGAAGTTACTCAGACCTGTGATGGAGTTGTAATTATAAATGAAGGGCAGTTGAGAGCCTCAGGAACTCTTGAGGAAATTCAGGAAAGATTCAGTGAAGAGAGTGGGATTTATCTTGAGACAGAACCTTCCCTTGCGGTTGAGGAATTGATGAACATTGAAGGTATTAAGGAAGCTGTAAGCTCTGGAGAGGGAGTTAAAATATTCTGGGAAGAAGAAGAGAAAGGAAATAAGAATCTTAATGAATTCATAAGAACAAAAGGATTGAACATAAATGAATGGAAAAGATTAACATCAACCCTTGAGGATATTTATCTGAAAATAGTTGCTTCTGATAAAGGAGGTGTGAAATGAGAGGAATGTGGGCAATTACAAAAAAAGAGATAAAAACCTATCTTACATCTCCCATTGCTTATGTTTTGATAGCTGTTTTTCTCCTGATCAGCGGTTACTTTTTTTACAATATGATCTGGTGGTTTAATTCCCAGAGTATTGCGATGTCAAGAAATCCATACTATATGAAACAATTGAACATAAACCGTTTTGTATACGAACCTTTATTTCATAATATTTCAGTGATTTTGCTCTTAATCTTTCCACTTCTTACGATGAGACTTTTCGCCGAGGAAAAGAGAACCGGCACAGAGGAGCTTTTGTACACAAGCTCAATTACAAACGGAGAAATTGTATATGGTAAATTTTTCGGAGCAACCTTTGTTCTTTTTATAATGCTTTTGCTTACGGGAGTTTATGCTGTTTTCGGTTATCTTTACAGTAAGCCTGAAACAATTCCTCTTTTATTAGGTTATCTGGGGCTTTTCCTTATGGGAATAGCATTTATCGGAATCGGTATATTTTTCTCATCCATTACTGAAAGTCAGGTTGTTGCCGCATCTTTGAGCTTTGGAATGCTTCTCCTTCTATGGGTTTTATCATGGAGCGGTCAGGCAGCTGGACCTTCATTAAAACCGATTCTAAACTATCTCTCTTTCTTTGAACACTTTAAAGATATGCCGAGAGGAGTTCTTAATCTTACGGATCTTGTCTACTATCTGAGTGTTACATATTTCTTTCTCTTTTTGACCCAATCTTATATGGAATCAAGAAGGTGGAGGTGATACCATGGAATTAATAAAGAAGATTTTGAACTATATTTCAGTTGTTTTGATAATAGTCGGAATATCTCTTTTTAAGATAATTCCGGATAAAGTATATATAGCCTGGATTGTTCTGATAGCAGGAATTATCGGTTATATACTTTATCTCTATTTTAACAGGGATAATTTAAAGGATAGTTTGAAAAGAAAATCCCTTCTTTACAGCAGTAATCTTCTTATCATCATAATTCTCGTTCTTGCGATTATTGTCGCTTTTAACATACTGACAATAAAGCTTCAAAAGAGATATGATTTCACAGAGGGTAAAATTTATTCCCTTTCACCTCAGACTATAAAAGTTTTGAAAAATTTAAAAAAAGACCTTTCAATAAAAGCATTTTATTCGGATACAGGAAGCAGAATAGCCGAAGATACCCTGAAGCTTTACAGTTTCTACTCTCCCAAAATAAGATATGAAATCATAGATCCCAATAAAAATCCGGGCATTGCAAGAAGGTATAATATTACTTCCGAAGGAACAACAGTAATTGAATACGGAGATAAGGAAGAAAAGCTTGAGAGTTTGGGCGAGGAAGAGCTTACCAATGCAATAATCAAGATTACGAGAGAAACTAAAAAAACTGTATATTTCCTTCAGGGACACGGTGAAGCTTCATCAAAGGATTCAGATAAAGGCGGAATCTCTGTTCTTTCAGATGCACTTAAAAAAACAGGATATATTGTAAAGGATCTTAATATTGCCGAAAAGGGAAAAATCCCTGAAGATTGTGATATTCTTGTTGTAGCAGGACCTCAAAAACCTCTCTTTGACAATGAGGTGAAGATGATAGATGATTTTTTGAAAGAGGGAAAGAGTGTTCTTCTTATGGTTGACCCTGACAAAGGGGAAAAGCTTGAAAATATGATTAAAAAGTATGGGATCTCACTTGATAAGGATGTTGTTGTTGACCTTGTATCCAGAGTTTTGAGCGGAGATCCCCTTATGCCAATAGTGAATAAATATGAATACCATGAAATAACAAAAAATTTCAAATATGCAGCTCTTTTCCCCTATGCAAGATCTGTCACAGCTATAAAACCGGCTCCTAAAGATGTCAGTGTTACAGAGCTTGCAAAGACATCTCCCAATGCCTGGGGAGAGACAAATATGAAAGAGGAATTGAAGACAGGAAAACTAACCTTTAATCCTGATAAGGATAAACCTGGCCCTGTTTCTCTAATCGCTGTTTCTGAGATTACATTCAAAGATAAAAGGGGAAATGAAAAAGAAGCAAGGTTAATTGTTGTGGGAGACTCTGATTTTGCGAAGAATTCTTTTATCGGAGCTTCCGGTAATGAAAATCTGATTCTAAATATGATTAACTATCTTTCACAGGAAAAGGATCTGATTTCAATCACCCCGAAAAGTGCAAGAACCTCTGCGATAACTCTTACTCCTTCGGAGGGTAGTCTTATCTTTTATGTGTCTGTTGTTATTCTTCCGCTTTTACTGCTTTTTGCTGGAATTATAGTTTGGGTTAGAAGGAGGGCACTATGAACTATAAGAAGATAGTTATATTGCTTGTAATTTTAGCAATCCTTATTTTAGGAATATACCTTGTTAACAATAAAAAAGAGAAAAAAGAGGAAGCTAAAATAGTTGTAAAACTTAAAAGTGAGCAGATAAAGAAAATTGAGCTCCTTGAAGGTTCTAAAAAGATTGTGGTTGAGAAAACAGGAAAGAAGTGGAAAATAATTTCCCCTATAAAAACCAATGCGGATGAAATAGCGGTGGAAAGAATCACAAGTGATTTTGCTGAGTTAAAACCTGAAAAGATTGTTGAAAAGAAAGCCGGAGATCTTAAAAAGTATGGATTGAGCAACCCTGAAAGGGGAATAACAATAATTTCGAATAAAGGTGAAAAGTACACTATACTTTTCGGAGATAAGGGACCTCTCGGGGATGAATACTATGCAAAATTAAAAAGTTCACCAGAGGTTTTTCTTTTAAATTCATCACTAAGAGATGATATTATGAAAACTGTTAGTGATCTGAGAGATAAACATATAGTGAAATTTGATACGGATAAAGTTAAGGAGTTGATTATAAAGGATTCGGAAAATAATAGGGATTTTCAGCTTAAAAAAGATGGTGAGAGATGGTTTTTTATAAAGCCTAAAAAGTGTCTTGCAAATGAAACAAAAATAGATGACATAGTTTTTTCCCTTGAAAGCCTTGAAGCAAAGGAAATTATAAAAGATTCTCCCGCTGATAAGGATTTAAAAGAGTATAATTTAAAATCTCCTGTGTTGTCTGTTGAGATTAAAACTGATAAAAGCACAAAAAAAGTGGATATATCAAAGAAAGGAGAGGATTATTTTGCATTTTCAAAAGGAAGTAATTTTATTGCTAAAATCTCAGATACTGTCAAAGATGATATTTCAAAGGATTTTAAAGAGTTAAGAGAGAAAAAGGTTGCTGTCTTTTCAGGCTATGAGATTAACAGAATAAAGCTTTCTTATAAATCCAAAAATTATTTTATGGAAAAGGATGATAATGGTACATGGAGATTGAAAAAACCAGAGAAATTCATATTGCAAGATGATAAGATATCCGATCTTTTGTCAGCTCTTGAAGAGCTTGAAGCCGATGAAATCATAGATAATCCTGAATCCCTTAAAACTTACGGACTCGATAAACCTTCAATAAAAGTGGAACTTTTTAAAGAAGATAGTAAAAAACCCATAACAATACTTTTTGGGAAAGAAGAGGATAATAAGGTCTATGTGAAAAACACTGAATTTTCCTATATATTCAAGACGGGAAAGGATGTTCTTGACAAATTTCCTAAAAGTAGTATAATAGACTGGAAATTTAAGGAAAGTAAAAAAGAGGAAGATTAAACTTCCCTCCTTTTGCCTCCTTTGTTTTTATATCAGGGGGAGCCTAAAAGCTCCCCCACCCCTCCCCCTCCTCAAAAAAAAAGGTTATTTTTTGTTGATTTATAAAATACCTTTAATTAGGATATAATACAGTATGTCAGGAAAAGAATTTTTTTTAGGAATTGATATTGGTGGTACAAATATAAAGAGTGGAGTAATCTCCGGGAACGGAGAGCTTATTGAAGAAAGAAAAATAAAAACAGAGAAATACAATACGAATAAATTTTACGAAAACCTTTCATCTCTGATTCTTGAATGGGGAAAGGATTACAATTTAAAGGGAATAGGCATAGGTTTTCCCGGATTGATTGACTCAAAAAATTATAAAATTTTTAAATCTCCTAATTTACCTGCAATAGATAATACCTCTTTTAAGAATTATATTCCATCCGAAAATATCCCTATTTATATTGATAATGATGCAAATTTTGCAGCCTATGGAGAGTTCTCAGTTTTGCCTGAAGATAAAAAAAATGATATTCAAACACTTCTTCTCATAACTCTCGGAAGCGGAGTGGGTTCTGGTTTAATCATTAACAAAGAGATTTACCATGGAGCTAAAAATTTTGTTGAAGGAGGACATATAATTGTAAATCCCGAAGGGGTAAAGTGCGGATGCGGTTCCTACGGCTGTTTTGAAACAGAAACCTCTTCTAATGCTCTGAAAAGGGTTTACAAAGAATTAAAGGGAGTGGAGGTTAAAGATCCAATTGAAATTTACGAAAAGGCAAAGGAGGGGGAGAAAGAGGCTTTGAAAGCTTTTGAGCATTTTTCATACTATCTTGGTATTGCACTTGTTACTTTTAATAATTTATTGAATCCGGATATTATTGTAATCGGAGGAGGATTATCACACTTTTCAGAGCTTTTTCTTGAAAATGCCATAAAAATTCTAAATAAGAGATCATATCTTTATAAATACTTTAAACCTGAGATCTATGTTGGAAAATTAAAAAATAAAGCTGGAATCATAGGAGCTGCACATTATGCAAGAGAGAAAAGTAGAAAGGGATAAGATAAGAAATTTTTCCATAATCGCTCATATTGATCACGGAAAGACAACCCTTTCCGATAGAATTTTAGAGCTTACAGGAGCTGTTTCGAAAAGAGAACTTGAAGAGCAAATGCTTGATAGTATGGACCTTGAAAAAGAGAGAGGAATTACAATAAAGGCCCACTATGTCAGACTGAACTATAAGGCAAAGGATGGAAATGAATATGTATTAAATCTCATAGATACTCCGGGACATGTTGATTTTTCCTATGAGGTATCAAGATCTCTTGCTGCCTGCGAGGGAGCTCTTTTGGTGGTGGATGCAACTCAGGGAGTTGAAGCTCAAACTGTTGCAAATGCATACCTTGCAATAGACAATGATCTAACACTCATACCGGTTATTAATAAAATAGATCTTCCCAGTGCGGAAATTGAAAAAACAGAGGAGCAGATAGAGCATGTTGTCGGACTTCCGGCTGAGGAGGCTATCCTTGTTTCTGCAAAGACGGGAAAGGGAGTGGAGGATGTCCTTGAAGCCATTATTGAAAGAATTCCCCCTCCGGAAGGGGATGAGAACAAACCTTTGAAAGCTCTGGTCTTTGATTCATGGTATAATCCTTACAGAGGTGTTGTCCTTCTTATAAAGGTTATTGAGGGAAAGATAAAGGTTAAGGATAAGATTAAGCTTATGTTCTCAGGTTCCACCTATAATGTGGAAGAATTGGGATTTTTTACCCCGAAAGAAAAAAAAGTAAATGAATTAAAAGCAGGGGAAACAGGTTATCTTATTGCGGAAATTAAAAAGATTTCAGATATTACGGTCGGGGATACAATAACCCATCTTAAAAATCCGACTGAAAAACCTTTCCCTGGATTTAAGAAATTAAAACCAATGATTTTTGCCGGGTTTTATCCAGCTGATACAACAACTCATGAGGAGCTTGCCGAGGCTCTTGAAAAATTAAGTTTAAATGATTCCTCTTTTGAGTATGAACCTGAAAATTCTCCGGCTCTCGGCTTTGGTTTCAGGTGCGGTTTTTTAGGGCTTTTGCACAGGGAAATAATACAGGAGAGACTTGAAAGAGAGTTTAATCTTACAATAATAACAACCGCGCCTTCTGTCAGATATATGGTTGAACTTACGGATGGTAATAAAATTGAGATAGATTCTCCTGCGAAACTTCCTCCGAAAAATGAATATTTGAAGATAGAGGAACCTTTTATGAAAGTTCAGATTTTCACTCCGCAAAGATATGTGGGAACAATAATGAAGTTCATGGAAACAAAAAGGTCAACATATAAAACAATGGAATACATTTCAGAGCAGAGAGTGATTTTAACCTATGAAGTTCCCTTTGCCGAAATGGTTGTTGAATTTTATGATAATATAAAACTTCTGACAAGCGGCTATGCTTCATTTGATTATGATTTTATCGGATTTAAGGAGTCAAAATTAGAAAAGCTTGAAATTTTAATTAACGGAGAGCCTGTTGATGCTTTAAGTCTGATAGTAAGCAAGGATATTGCATACAGAAGGGGAAGAAATATATTGTTAAAATTAAAGAAAGCCATTCCGAGACAGCTTTTTGAGGTTGTCTTACAGGCAAAAATAGGGGGAAAAATTATTGCAAGGGAAACAGTAAAACCTCTGAGAAAAAATGTTCTTGCAAAATGTTACGGAGGGGACATAACCAGAAAAAGAAAGCTCCTTGAAAAGCAGAAAGAGGGAAAGAAGAGAATGAAAAAAATAGGAAGAGTTGAAATCCCTCAGGAAGCATTCCTCTCCATATTAAAAACTGATTAAAAATAGTAAAAAATTGATATATCCTCCATAAAACTTTGGCTTGAAATCTAAATCGCTGTTTTTGACGCAGAGGGGGAAATTTACTAAAATCAATAAGTCTGGTATAATTTCAAGATTATGGGGACTGGTAGTGCAGACTTACGAACCTCGTCAGGCCCGAAAGGGAGCAGCGATAAGTAAGACCCTGTACGTACCAGTATCCCCATTTTAAGGAAAAAAGGATGTCTGAATACAGGGCAATTGCAAGGAAGTATAGACCGCAACAGTTTAAGGATGTTATCTATCAACCACATATTGTAAAGATTCTTCAGAATTCTCTAAAATCAGGTAAAATTCATCATTCTTATATCTTTTCAGGAATGAGAGGTGTTGGTAAAACCTCTGTGGCAAGAATATTTGCAAAAGCTCTGAACTGCAAAAACGGAATTGTTGAAGAACCCTGCAACAAATGCTCAAACTGTATAGAAATTACAGAGGGGAATTTCCCGGATGTAATAGAGATTGATGGTGCATCAAACAGAGGAATAGATCAGGTGAGAGAATTAAGAGAAATCGTAAAATACAAACCGATAAAAGGAAGATACAAGGTAATCATTATAGATGAAGTTCATATGCTAACTAATGAAGCTTTTAATGCTCTCTTAAAAACATTGGAAGAACCTCCTGAACACACCGTATTTATCCTTGCAACAACTGAATTTCATAAAGTATTGCCCACAGTTATATCAAGATCCATAACCCTTGATTTCAGGAGAATTCCATTTTCCGAGATAAAAAAAAGATTAAAATTTGTAGCAGAAGAGGAAAAAATCGAAGTTTCCGACTGGGCACTGGGAAGAATAGCAGAGGTTTCTGAAGGAAGCATGCGTGATGCATTGAGTATTTTTGAGCAGATAGCCTCCTATAGCAATAAAGTAAAAGACGATGATTTAAACAACATTTTAGGAATAATAAATGAAGATCTCTTAGAGGAAAGTTTTTTAGCAATATTTAAAAGGGATAGAACAAAAATTCTGAAAATTGTTGAAAATCTTTTTGTTTCAGGTGAGGATTTTTACCATTTTTACAAACAATTTTTTGAGTACCTTAGAAATTTTCTGTTCTTCAAAGAAACAGGAAATTTTGATGATAGTTTTTCGGAGAGAGAAAAAAACTTTTTTGAGAAAAATAGAGAGATCATTTCATCATTGACCCTATTAAGACTTTTAAATATATTGGAAAGATATGAGTATTCTTTCAGAAAAAGTTTAAATAAAAGATACCTACTCGAAATTATTTTTCTAAATTTAATCTATGCCCAAGAGGCTGTTGACCTTAATAATATTATCTCTGAAGGAGAATCTGACATAACAAAAAATGATACAACACAATCAAAAAAAAAAGAACGAAA
>JALXDT010000206.1 GCA_027070475.1 Candidatus Aminicenantota bacterium
TAATAAAATAGCCTATCACATTATTTTTTGAATCAAGAATCGGAGAAAAAGATGAAAATACCTTAAAAAAGCCTCCTCCTTTTACCTTTCTATACAATATTTCCTGCCATTTTATTTCCAATTTTATTTTCTCATGAAGGCTTTTATGATCAGGAATAATAATCTTATAGTATTCGGAAACAGGGTTTCCTTTCACCTCTTTTAATTTATATCCTGTTTTTCTCTCAAAAGCCGGATTAACATATTGAATTTTACCTTCAAGGTCAACCATTATAAAAATTTCATTACTCGCCTGAATTGCAAGATTCAAGTTTCTTAATTTTCTTTCAAAATCCTTTCTTTCTGTAATATCAATGACAAAACCGGAAAAAATCGGGAAACCATCTTTTCCCTTAATTACATCGGCATTGGCATGAAGCCATCTGATCTCCCCTTTTTTGCTTACAATTCTGAATTCTACGATAGCTCTTTTCCCTCTCTTAAGAGACGCCATTGCCTTTTTCACTTCTCCAAGATCTTCCTTGTAAACAATTTCCAAAAATTTGTTTTCATTTTTTAACATTTCCTCAGGAGTATAACCTGTTATTTTATAAATCCCTTTTGTTACAATATTATTTTCGAATTTACCCTCCGGTGACAATGTAGCCTGCCACAAAAATCCATTAATATTGTTTGCTATATGAGTAATCTGCTTTTCTTTTTCATAAAGCTCCTTTTCTTTTTGTTTTTTTTCAGTTATATCCATATAAAAGCCAAAAGTGGCAGGTTTCCCTTTGTATTTAATTCTTTCAATATTTGAAAGTAAAATATGTTTATTCTCTTTCCTATCTAAAACAACCATTTCGTAGAGATGGTTCGGATTTTCACCGCTTATTCTTTTTTGATAATTTTCCACTACTTTTTTGTATGATTCTTCCGAAAGAAATTCTCTAAAGGATTTTCTATCTATCAACTCATCTCTTTTGTAACCAAGAATTTTTAATAAATAGTTATTAGCTTCTCTGAATGCTCCTGATATACCTTTATAGTCTTGAAAAATGGCTATTCCAACACCTAACCTTGAAAGAGCCTTCATAATAATTCTATGTGACTTTACTTCCTTCTCAAGAGTCTTTCTTAAAGATGTTAGTTCTTC
Source organism: Candidatus Aminicenantota bacterium (assembly GCA_027070475.1). Lineage (GTDB taxonomy): Bacteria > Acidobacteriota > Aminicenantia > JAMOAD01 > JAMOAD01 > JALXDT01. Next base: position 1,136 of record JALXDT010000206.1, read on the forward strand.
AATAGCATTCTTATAATCTGAAACATCTCTTAATATGCCAATTACTACCTTTTCCCCACCTAAATTATCCACCCAGGTTCTTGCCTCAATAGGAATAAGTTTACCATTTTTAGCTATAACATTAAACTTAAAGATACCACCCCCAGGTTTTTTTCTCAAAGGAAAAGAGGGCCCAAATTGAACAAAATCCTTGCTATTTTTACCTATCACCTCCTTCCTTTTATAACCTGTTATTTTTGATATTGCTCGATTTATATCAATGATTGTTCTATCAAGCTTTTCCACTAAAATTCCATCCATACTATTCTTAAATATTGATTCACCAAGATACTTTCTACTTTTAATTTTTTCAAAAGTTAGAATAAATTCATCTTCTGCTATTTTGTAGAGCTTTGTTATCTTAATAGGAAGGAAGGTTTCTTTAATGTTAATGATTAATTCAATATTTCTCTTTCTGGATATTATAAAATTTTTAAAATCTTCCTTATCTTTAAAAGACAAAAGATCAATAAACTCTTCTGATCTTATTTTGAATTGTCTTTTAAAATAACTGTTACATTTAGAGAGTTCATTATTATTAAAGATACAGGCAGGAATTAAAATCCTTTCAAGATGAAACATAAACACCCCCAACAAACACTTTATTATATCAAAGAGTAATCCTTAAAACAATAAAAATCTCCTTAAAGAATGCTTAAACAGGAAAAGTATAAATAAACTAAAAGTTTATTCTTTAAAATTACCAAGGCAGAATATTAGATATGATATAATAGCAATTTATAAAGGAGATAAGATGATAGCAGAAATAATAAAAATTATTTTAGCTATTGTTCTATTAATTATTTTACTTTATTTTAAATTGGATTTGTACCTTGCCATTCTCATAGGAGGAGTTTCACTTGCACTTCTCTTTGGGCTTACCCCTCTTGAAATATTAAAACTTTCATATCAAGCAACAATTTCGTTTGATACGCTCCAACTTTTAATTATCATTTCAATGGTACTTATCTTAGGGCAAATTCTAAAGGCAAAGGAATCCCTTAAAATCTTTGTTGAAGCTACAGAGGGGTTACTCAAAAAAAAGTTTTTAATCATATCAGTGTCCCCCGCATTAATAGGCCTCTTACCTATGCCGGGAGGAGCATTAGTTTCAGCTCCCATTTTAAATGAAACATTAAAAGATGATAATATTACTCCTGCTCTAAAAACATATATAAACTTCTGGTTCAGACATATTTGGGAATATATATGGCCACTTTATCCGGGATTGATTCTATGCGCAGGTATTTTTAAGGTTGATTTTGTCCCTTTATTTAAACATCAATTCTATTTCACAATAATAGCAATAGCTATTGGAATGCTGTTTATGTATATTTATCTTCCACCTTTGAAGAAAAATGATATATCTAAAAGACCTCTGTCTAAAAACATATTTAATTTTTTTTACGGCCTCTGGGAGATTCTTCTAATAATATTGATAGTTCTTGCCTTTAAGATTAAAGTTTATCTTTCTGTTTTGATTGTTGTTATCTTCTCTTTCATAATATTAAAAAAGAGTTTGAATGAAAAGCTAAAAATTTTAAAAAATTCATTCAAACCATCAATACTTCTTACAATAATTGCAGTTATGATTTTTAAAAACTATATTTTGCACTCACAGGTAATTGATCTTACAAAAGAGTTGATAATAGGAGCAAAGGGATTTAAATATATTATTATGTTTTTTGTTCCCTTTATCATAGGTTTTTTAACAGGTGTTAATTCTGCTTTTGCAGGTATATCTTTTCCTCTTTTTGTTTCAATCGTGGGAACAACCAATCCTGATATGTGGAAAATTATGTTTTTATATGTGAGCGGCTTTACAGGAGTTCTTCTTTCACCGGTCCACTTTTGCCTTGTACTGAGTGCTGAATATTATGGAGCAGAGTTAAAAGATGTTTACAAGTATCTTTTACCCTCTGTATTAATATTAATAGGCTCTCTTTTTCTTTTTATGTTTATTATCGGAGGTTATAAATGACAGAGAAAATCTATCACAAAAACTCTTACATTAAGGAAACAAAAGCAAAAGTTCTTAAAAAAGAAAAAGAGGGAGATTTATGGAAAATCTTGCCTGATAAAACTGTGGTTTACCCGGGGGGCGGTGGTCAACCTCAGGATAGAGGATTTATAGAAACTTTTGAAATAGTAAAGACTGAAGAGGAAAACGGGAAAATATTTCATTATATAAAAGAAGATATTAAAAAAGATGAAATATCAATAAGCATAGATTTTAAAAAAAGATATGATTATATGCAGCAACACACTGCTCAGCATCTTTTATCAGAAGTTTTAATAAGGCTTTTCAACTATGAAACTCTCTCATTTTCAATCGGAGAAGAGCATTCTTCAATAGAAATAAACACTAAACATTTTGATTTTAATAAAACAATAGAAACAGAGGAATTTTGTTTAAACCAAATTATAAAATCAATTCCGATAAAGATATACTATACAAAAGATTCTTTCTCTGTCCCTTTCAGAAAGCCGCCGAAAGTCAAAGATAATATTAGAGTAGTTGAAATAGAAAATTTTGATTATTCTGCATGCGGAGGAACGCATCTAAAAAATACCTCTGAAATTTCTTTAATTAAGATAATAAAAACCGATAAGGTAAGGTCTAACATAAGGCTTTATTATGTGGCAGGATACAGAGCCTTAAATGATTATCATAATAAAAATAGGATCATCCTTGAAGCTCAGAAGATTTTGGGAAGACCTCAGGAAGAATTAATAGATGGATTAAATGAATTTAAAGATAAATATGAAAAATTGAGAAAAGAGATAAAAAATTACAAAAAGAGAGAAATTGAGAATGAAATAGAAAAGATAATAAAATCCTCTGAAGATTTTATATTCAAAGTTTTTGAAGATGAAGATATTAAAGATTTGAAATTTATGGCAAAAAAGATAACTTCAAGCGGGAAAAATATACTTTTTGTATCAAAAAATCCGACAAAATTCCTTATAATAGGTAGGGGAAAAGGAGATATAAATTTAAAAGAGCTCTCCGGAAAAATATTTTCAATTGTTAAAGGAAGAGGTGGAGGTAGAGACGACTGGATTGAAGGCAAATTGGAAGATTTGTCTGATGTGGAAAAACTTAAACTATTTTTGTCAGAATATTTAGATAAGGCATAATTACCACTTTCTTTTGAAAAATTCAAAAAGGAATATTAAATAGAGAGAATTTTTGCTTAATAGAAAGAGAGAATAATTCCTTTCCCGTAAAAGATTTATAAAGTAAGCTATAATATAAAGAGGAATTGACATTAAAAGAAAGAGTGTAAAAAACTCAATAAAATTAAGATTTTCCCCGATATAATAAGATAGCCCTTTGGAAAGAACAGAACCATAAACTATCATAATATGTGAAATATAGAGAAAAAGACTTTCCCTTGAAGCTCGCATAAATTTTTCCATAAGAGGTGGTATTTTATTAAGATATAATTGAGATAATTGCAAAAGAATTAATACTTTGCCTATATCTGCTATCCTTTCAAAAGAATAGCCGGAAACAAAAAATTGAATCAAACTGAGAAAAATAGAAAATATAAAAACAGAAGGATTAAATTTTCTTAAATATTTTGCTGAAAAAACCCCAAGAATAAAGAATAATGACCAGGGGAAAAATGGAAAAGGAGAAAGGTTGGAGGAGAAAAAGAATCTGAAAAACGGTATGTTAACATTAATGGGATGAAAATTTATAAAGAGATCAAAAATTCCCAAACCCGCAAGAATTAACAAAAATCTTCTTTTTGCCACTATCCAGATAATTGCTGAAAATATTAATGAATATCCAATCGCCTGCAAAATATCCATTTGAAGTAATTTTTCAGAAGCTCCTTTATCCCAGAATAAATTAATTTTTCTAAACGAAAAAAAGGGAAGATGAAGAAAATATCCAATGGAAACTATCCCGATGTATTGTATTATTCTCGTTAATAA
>JALXDT010000207.1 GCA_027070475.1 Candidatus Aminicenantota bacterium
ATATAAAGGTCTTAAAAACTTCTTATTGTAGAGACTCTTAGGTTTTAACAGTGACCTGGTTATTTTTTCTTTAATAATAACTTTTCAGATTAATATTCTTTGTTTAGGTAAATTTAGAGTGCAGAGGATGCTATTGACAAAAGGTCTCTATTTAAATAAAATCATTTATATTTGGGCGATTAACTCAGTGGCTAGAGTGCTACCTTCACACGGTAGAAGTCGGAGGTTCAAATCCTCCATCGCCCACCATTATTAGATAATGAGTTCTAATATAATTAATAGAGAAAAGTTAAGAACAAGCAGGCATCATATTTTTTTAATTCTTCTTGCAATTTTCATCGGAGCAGTTTCCGGAGCAGGTGCCTATCTTGTTAAAATTATGATCCATTATTCTAAAATTATATTTTGGGGCTATCCTATAACCTTTATTAATGTTGTGAAAGAAGCTCCAACCTGGAAAATTATATTAATTCCTGCTTTGGGAGGATTAATTGTTGGTCCTATTATTTATTGGGGAGCAAGGGAAGCAAAAGGTCATGGGGTTCCAGAGGTGATGGAGGCAATTCTTTTAAAAGGAGGAAGAATAAGACAGAGAGTTGCTTTCATAAAAGCAATAGCTTCCTCTCTTACTATTGCATCCGGTGGTCCTGTAGGTAGGGAAGGACCTATAGTTCAAATAGGCTCAAGTATAGCTTCTTCGATAGGACAGTTTTTTAAATTAAGTGAAAGTGATCTTAAAACTCTTGTGGGTGCAGGAGCAGCTGCAGGAATTTCAGCAGCTTTTAATGCTCCGATTGCAGGAGCTCTTTTTTCGGCTGAAATAATCTTGGGGAATTTTGCAATCACATCTTTTGCTCCAATTATTGTAGCCTCAGTTGTTGGAAATATGGTTTTGTTAGCAATAGAGGGAGGGGCTAAAGTTTTTAAGGTTCCTGTTTATTCCTTTAATTCTCCATATGAGCTTATTATATATTTTGTTTTGGGTATTATAAGCGGAATTGTGGGGATGCTTTTTATAAAGTTTTTGTATTTTTCAGAAGAAAAGTGGGAAAGATTTAAGTTCTCAGAACCTTTAAAGCCCATGTTAGGTGGAATTATTATAGGGATTGTAGCTCTGAAATTTCCTCATATTCTCGGAACTGGCTATGAAACCATAGACTTAGCTCTTCAGGAAAATATAGGGCTATTACTTGCTTTGGTTTTAATTTTTGTAAAAATTTTTGTTACTTCGACGAGCCTTTCTTCTGGAAGTTCGGGTGGTATTTTTGCTCCCTCTCTTTTTATGGGAGCTCAAACAGGTTTTTTTGTGGGTAAAATATCATCTATGCTCTTTCCTTCTTTACATATTTCAACAGGAGCTTATGCTCTGGTTGGAATGGGAGGGGTCGTTGCTGCTGCAGTTCAGGCTCCTCTTACTGCAATTATAATAATTTTTGAGTTGACGGGGGATTATAATGTAATTTTGCCACTTATGATGACCTGTATAATTGCATCACTTATTTCCGAGGTTTTTAATGAATATTCGATATATACGCTTAAATTAAAACTAAAGGGGATTTATCTCAGAGAAGGGGTTGAAGTTAATATTTTAAAAAAGCTGAAGGTAAAGGACATAATAAACAAAGAATTTGTTGTTGTTCATCAAAATACCACAGCCAACAAACTTCTTGAAGAAGCTTTGAAAGGCAAGCACAATGTTTTCATTGTAACGGATTCGGAAAATAATTTTTTAGGAATTATTACTTTAAATAACTTAAAACTTATATTAGGGGAAAAGGAAACCTTTGAAAATTTCCTTCTTGCTGATGATATAGCTATGAATGTGGACACTTTAACTCTTGATGATAATCTTGAAACAGCTATGAATTTATTGGGAAAACTTGATATTGATGAATTACCTGTGGTGGAAAAGGGTAAAGTCTTGGGAGTTGTTTATAGGAAAGATGTAATAGAAACTTATAATAAAGAGATGGAGAAGAGAGAGGCAACAAGCCTTTTGCTTTCTAAATTAAAATTTACCAAAGATAAGGAAATAGTGGAGTTAACTCCTGGCTACTATATAAAGGAAATAGAAGCTCCTGAATTTATTTTAAATAGACCTTTGAAAGAAATCAGATTAAGATCTAAGTTTGGAATAGATATTGTCCTTATTAAAAGAAAGAAACCTCCGAGAACCATACCTCTTCCTGGGGGTGATGAATCTATCCTAAAGGGAGATTCTCTTATAATCGCTGGGAAAGTTGAAGATATTAATAAATTTGAATCCTATGTAGAATAATTTTTCACTCTTCTCTTTCATGTGTTATAATAATTAACTATTAAAAAGAGGAGATTATTATGAGAAAAAAGATTATTGTGTTTTTCGTTCTTTTATCTATGGTGAGTTTTTTCTCACTATATTGTTCAAAAACTCAACAGGATTTTTTGAAACCGAAATATGAGGCTCTTTCAAAGGAGTTTAATGAAAAGTTAAAAACAATTAAGACACGGGAGCAATTTAATAACTTGTTAAAGGAAAGAGAACAAAGGCTCTTGTCTTTAATAAAAGGCATTGATGAAAAAAAGCTATCAGATAACGATAAATTAATTCTGGGAAAGATCTATATAGAAACAAGAAACTTTGATAAAGCTCTTATTATCTTAAAAGAACTTTCTTTAAAACCTAATCTTAAGAAAGAAGCGTATAGGTATATAATTGAAGCGTATTTAAATAAGAGGGATGTAAAAAATACATCTATTTATCTTGACAGAGTTTTGAAAGAAATGAAAGATTTAAAGGATTTTGCTTCTTACTTTCTTATAGGTGGATTAAATAGCAAAGATCCTAAAAAAACAATCAGTTATTTGAATGTTGCTTTTAAATATAGACTGGATCCTCCTTTTTCCAATTATATAGGTTATGCAATTGAATCATATATAAAAGCAAAAAATCTTTCTCCCAGTGAAACAAAGAAATTATTTGAGAAAATGAAAACTCTCTATAGTTCAGACCGAAGAGCTTTACAGCAAATAGTAAAGAAAGAGACTTTGTTGAATCTTATTGGCTCAGAGGCAAGGGATATAGATATCAAAGGAGATTGGATTAATACGAAAAAACCTGTAACCTTAAAAAGTTTAAATGGTAAAAAGTATGTAGTGCTTGAATTTTGGGCTCCCTGGTGTCCCCATTGCAGAGGAAGTTTACCCCATATGGAAAAACTTTACAAAGAAAACAAGGCAAAGCTCCAAATAATAGGAATAACCTCATATTATGGCTCTTTTTCAGATGGAGAAAAAAGAATTGCTAATATTGATAAGGCAAAAGAATTGTCTTTAATTAAAGAGTTTTTAAAAAAACAGGGAATTACTTTTCCCGTAATAGTAACTTCTGACAGAAGTCTTTCAGAAAGTTACGGTGTTGAAGGAATACCCACATTTGTAATAATTTCAAGAGAGGGGAAAGTTTTGCAGAGAGTCGTGGGGGCTAGACCAGATCTCTATGACACTATAAGAAATATAATAAAAAAATAGAGTGAATGAATATTCTTGGAATTGAAACATCATGCGATGAAACAGCTGCTTCTGTTGTCTCTGATGGGAAAAAAATAATATCAAATATTATATTTTCCCAGGAAAAAGTTCATTCATATTACGGAGGAGTTGTTCCAGAGCTTGCCTCAAGAGAGCATGTAAAAAGAATAGATTCAATTATTAAAAAGGCTGTTGACTTTGCCAAGATATCTTTTGGTGATGTAGATGGAATTGCTGTTACTCAAGGACCCGGTCTTATTGGTTCTTTATTAATTGGGGTTTCTTTTGCAAAAGCATTGTCTATATCTCTTTCAAAACCCTTGGTGGGAGTTAATCATATTTTAGCTCATCTCTATGCTCCCGAACTTGAATTTTCAATAGAGTATCCAGCTTTAGGTCTTATTGTTTCCGGAGGGCATACCTCTATTTACTATGTTGAAGGCATATTAAATTATAAAAGATTGGCAAGAACACGGGATGATGCAGCAGGGGAGATTCTTGATAAAATAGCAAAATATTTATCCTTGGGTTATCCTGGTGGTCCTATTATAGATAAAATTGCAAAAACTGGAGATAGAGAAAGATATAAATTTACGATACCAAAAATGAGTGATAAATCAAGAGATTTTAGTTTTAGTGGTATAAAAAGTGCTGCTCTGAGGATAATAAAGAAAGAGGGTAAAAAACTTAATATCCCTGATTTTTTAGCTTCCTTTCAAAATATAATAGTAAAGTATCTTGTCTCCAATCTTTTTAGCTTTGTCTCTGAATACAAGCCAAAATCCATTATTCTTGCAGGTGGAGTTTCACGAAATTCTCAACTTAGATTAACTGTTGAAAAGGAAGCCAAGAAAAATGGAATAAAATATTTTTTACCTTCTCCTGAACTGTGTACAGACAATGCAGCAATGATAGCTGGTTTAGGCTTTTTTTATTTTCAAAAAGGAGATTTTCTTTCTCTTTCTTCACCTCCCTTTTCAAGGTTTGAACCCAAAGGTTTTAAATAAAAAATATCAGTATCAGAAATATGCTTTAATCTTGAAAAATAGAGGCAAAAATTATAATATATAATATATGTTTTTCTTTTTATGTGTGAGCACATTTGTTTTTAGCGTCTTTGCAGCAGATATCTTTTTTTAAGAGAAAAGGTAGGGATTTTTTCATCCAAATTGGAGTTAAAGATACTTTTTTTAGTGGGAATCTAGTATAACTACGGGAACAGATTTTTTGAAAAGTATAAGTGGGGATGTTAGTGGGGATATTATCCACTAATTTAGTGGAGTTCACATTTGTTAATGGGAGTGGCATGATATCAATACTTATCTGGTAAATTCTTGTCATTGAACGCTTAAAAGTAAAGAAATATAAATTTTGTGGTCTAAAGGCTGTAAAAAGGGCGTTTTAAAGGGTTTTAATTTTCAGATTGTTTTTCTTTCGTACTTTTTTCAAAAATGGTTTCATTGAAGGTATAATAGACTTTGCGTGGTTCTTCATTGAGATGTGCTTTCCCGTGACGTTTTTGTAGAATCCCGAGTTGATGAAGTCGGCTTAGATAACTGGCAACGGTGCTCCGACTTTTTCCGACCAGTGCACTAATTTGTTCAGCGGTTG
>JALXDT010000208.1 GCA_027070475.1 Candidatus Aminicenantota bacterium
CCCTTATCTTTAATATTTGACATTTTGCCTAAAACAGTAAGAGATTTATCGATAGAGCTAAAAAAAGAGGTTATTCTAAAAATTAATGGAGGTAATATAAAGGTTGAAAAAAAAGTGTTTGACTCTCTTTCATCCATACTTATTCATATATTAAGAAATTCTGTAGACCATGGTATAGAGAAACCTGAAGAGAGGATAGAAAAAGGGAAAGAAAAAAAAGGTAAGATTAAAATTGAAGCCTACCTAAAAAAAGGGAAAATTTTTATTGAAATATCAGATGATGGAAGAGGAATAAACTGGAAGAAATTAAAAGAAAAAGCTGTTAGTTTGGGACTCATAAAAAAAGGGAAAAAGCCTTCAAAAGATGAATTGAAAAATCTTCTCTTTTATTCAGGATTTTCCACAAAAGATGATATCACGGAGATCTCAGGAAGAGGAGTCGGTCTTGATGTTGTTTATGACACAGTAAAAAAACTTAACGGAAATATTGAGATAACATCAAAAGATGGCAAAGGTACAACTGTTATACTCTCCTTTCCTCAAATATTATCTCTTGTGGAATCTCTTATATTTAACCTAGGAGGGAAGTACTTTGCAATTCCTGTTAGTAATATAGAGAAAATTTTAAGAAAGGATAAGGTTAAAATCTTAAATAAAAATAATAATGCTTATATGTATTTTTTCGATGGAATAATCCCTTTAATTAATATTAATCAAATTTTAAACATAGAATCCTCGCAATCAGAATTTATAATAATAGTCAGTGAAGGGGAAGAAAAATATGGTATATTAGTGGACCAAATTATTAAATTAGAAGAATTAATCTTAAGTGAAAAAGGAAAAATGCTTGAAAAATATTATCATATTTTAGGGACATCCTTTTCAGAAGTAGGAGAAATAATTACAGTATTAGATCCTGTCAATCTTATAAAATTTTCCGAAGCGAAAACCGTGTCTATGGAAGAATTTTCTTTTAAAAGAATTAAATTATTAATAGTTGAAGATTCAGAGCTTACTCGAGAAATAATTTACGATAGCCTTATACAATACAATTATAAAATTGAGCAAGCATCAAACGGACTTGAAGCACTTGAAAAAATAGAGTATTTTAAACCTGATATAATTTTATCAGACATAGATATGCCTAAAATGGATGGTATAAAGCTCTTTAAAAATTTAAAATCGAGAGGTTTCAACATCCCGGTCATTTTTCTTTCTTCCCATGAAGAGGAAGATAAAATAAAATATGTAAAGAGTATTGGAGCTGCAGCTTTTTTAAAGAAAAGTGAATTTTCTCCTGAATATGTAAGCAATATAATTAAAAAAGAGATTTTCAATGGATAAAAGAAAAGAAGATTTAGAGTTAATAGAAAGAGAGCATAACCTTGCTCCTGAAATTGTAGCAGGGATTGTTTCTTCTGCGGGAGGCCCTTCTGTTTTGAAAAAGATTATTCACAATCTGAAAGATAACATAAAAATATCCATTATCATTGCTCAACATATTTCAGAAGGATTTATGAAAAACTTTGCTGGTTGGCTAAAGAGTGAAACCTCCAAAAAAATAAAAATTGCAAAAAATGGAGAGAAGATTAAAAAAGGATTTATTTATTTTCCCCCTGACGGATATCATATTAGATTGGATGGGAAGAGGATAAAACTATTAAACAGTCCGCCCATTAATGGTATAAGACCTTCTGGCAATCTTTTACTGAAAAGTATCGCTGAATCCTATGGTAAAAATTCTGTGGGAGTTATTTTAACAGGAATGGGGAAGGATGGCTCTGAGGGAATAGCTGAAATTTTTAAAAGAGGAGGAATAACAGTTGCACAAAAACCAGATACTGCTTTTTTAAAAAGTATGCCGCAAGAAGCCATCAATTCGGGTCTCATAAAATATGATCTATCTCCTGAAGAGATTGCAAAATTTCTATCTAAATTAGAGGTAAAGAAATATGAAGATTTTAATAGCAGATGATTCTCCCTTTATCTTGTCTGTATTGTCTGAATTTCTAAAATCAAATGGTTTTGAAGTTGAAACAGCTGAAAATGGAATTGAGGCAGTTCAAAAAGCTTTTAATTTTTATCCGGACGTTATAATCTTAGATGTTATGATGCCCTTTATGACGGGGTATCAGGTAGCAAGAATGTTAAAGACAGAAAAACTAACAAAAGAAATTCCAATCATTCTTTTAACATCTAAATCTGATGCTGCTGATAAATTCTGGGGACATCAGGTAGGAGCAGATTATTATGTAGTAAAAGATGAAAATCTTGAAATTCTAATGGAACATCTTTTAAAAATAGTTTCCACAATAAAACCTATAGATAAAAAACAATTCACTAAAAAGGATTATTCCCCCCTTGATATAGTGGCAAAGGTTAATGAACTTTTGGACAAAAAGCTTTATGAGTTGACAATCTTAAATGAAATCGGGAAATTTGTAGGTGATATAGCTGATTTGGATAAAATTGTTGAAAAAGTTATGAGCTTTTTATCCAAAATTTTGGAATATTCAGTAATCCTTATAATGATAAAAGAAGAAAATGCAGTTGAAATTATTTCTAATGTTTCCAAAGAGTTTTCTTTTAATGAGTATGATAGGGTTAAAAAGGAGGTTTTAACCAATCTTGCGAAAAACTTTGATAGAAAAACATTTCTAATTAAGGAGAAGATTTATGGAGAGGAAAATTTAAAAAATGAAGATTTAAGCTCATATAAAGAGATTATAATAGAAAAAATAAAAACTGAAGGCAAGAATGAAGGGCTTATAGCCTTTTTGTCTTTAAAAGATAAGAAATTCTCAACGGGAGAAAAATCCCTCCTTAGCTCAATATCCAATTACACATTTTTAATAATTTATAGTGGAATACTTTACCAACGTGTTAAGGATCTTTCAATAAGAGATTCTTTAACTGGTTTATATAACCACGGATTTATAATAAAAACACTTGAAAGAGCCTTTAAAGTTGCCGATAGATATAAAAAACCACTATCAATTATAATGGGAGATATTGATAAATTTAAAAGTATCAATGATAACTTCGGACATTTGTCCGGAGATTTTGTGCTTGAAAAAATTTCTTCTATTTTACTGGAAAGTATCAGAGATATTGATTATGTTGGGAGGTACGGCGGAGAGGAGTTTCTGATTATTTTACCTGAAACCCCAAAAAAGGGAGCCATAAATGTTGCTGAAAGAATCAGAAAAAAGATAGAGGATACAGAATTTAATATTATATCACCACCTCTACGAGTAACAATTAGCTTTGGAGTAGCAAGCCTGGAAGATGGGATAAAAACTTCTACAAATCTTCTCAAAAAAGCGGACGAAGCACTTTATAGAGCTAAAGAAAAGGGAAGAAATAGAGTGGAGTTTTAAAATACCGCAGAACAAATTGACAATATTTGACTTTTTTTCTTTTTTGGAATAATCTTTTTTTATGAGAGCTAATAAATTTAAGCTAACAGGCTTGGTTTTGGGGCTTTTGACATTCTTTGTTGTATTGATTTTACCTCCCTCCAAATCAATGCTATTTTATGGAGCAAAAACAGTTCTTTCCCACTCTGGCAAAGACATACTAAAAAAAATTGGGGTTTATTCTGAAAAGACTTTAAAATATTCTGAATTTAATACAATCTTTAAGAAAGCCGAAGGAATTAAGGTTAAAATACCTAAAAATTTCTCAAAATCAGGAACAAGGGGAATAAAGATTGACAATAAAAAAGGAAAAGCTCTTTCTGAAATTTTTAAAATACAGGCAAGTGCATTAAAGGCAACTCTTGCAATAGCTCTTCTTATGGCAATATGGTGGATTACAGAGGCAATCCCCATTCCAATAACTTCAATGCTGCCATTACTATTATTTCCACTTTTATCAATAGGTAATCCAAAGACTGTTTCCTTTCCCGGATTTTTCAATCCCTTTTATCCTTATATGCACTATTTAATAGTTCTTTTCCTGGCAGGTTTTACTATTGCTGAAGCAATGAAAAGATGGAATTTACACAGAAGAATTTCTCTCTACTTTTTATCAAAGATATCATTCTCTCCAAAAAGAGTTATATTTGCTTTTATGATAATCACCGCATTTTTATCAATGTTTATTTCAAATACTGCTACTACAGCTATGATGCTTCCCATTGGATTGGGAATTATTGCCGCCTCAACAAAAGGTGAAGGTAAAAATAACTTCGGAAAGGTGCTTATGCTTGGTATTGCGTATGCATCTTCAATTGGAGGAGTGGGGACATTAATTGGAACACCACCTAATGTTGTTTTAGCTGGTTTTGTTGACAATCTACTTGGAATAAAGATAACTTTTGGGAACTGGATTTTAATAGGACTTCCATTAACTATAATTATGCTACCCTTAACTTTTTTAGTATTAACAAAAGTTTTCCCTTTGAATGAGATTAATATTAAAAATTCCAAAAAAGTGGTTGTAGAAGATTTAAAAAAGATGGGAAAACTTACTGTCGGAGAGAGGAATACACTAATAATTTTCTTGATAACTGCTTTTTTATGGATTTTTGAGAAAAAAATAAAAGCTATCTTTCACCTGCACTGGGTAAATGATGCTGTTGTCGGTGTTTTTGCCATTTTACTCTTTTATATTATTCCGGTGAATTTAAAAAAATGGGAATTTACTTTAAACTGGGAAACGAACAAAAAACTGCCGTGGGGAACTCTACTGCTCTTTGGCGGAGGACTTTCTCTTGGCACAGCTCTTGACAAAACAGGAGCTGCTTCATACTTAGCAGGCTCACTGACCATTTTTAAAAATGTTCCTTTAATAATAATACTTCTTCTAACCGTTTTATTGATGGTATTTCTAACTGAAATCACCTCAAATACTGCATCAACTAATATGATGTTACCGATACTTTTTTCAATAGGAATTACGACTTCAACTAATCCATTGGTTTTAATGATAGCAGGAGCAATAGGAGCTTCTATGGCATTTATGCTCCCTGTTGCAACACCTCCCAATGCTCTTGTTTTTGGTTCAGGTTATATAAAGATGAAAGACATGATAAAAGCTGGCATCCTCCTTAATAT
>JALXDT010000209.1 GCA_027070475.1 Candidatus Aminicenantota bacterium
GGATAGAATGGAGATGAAGAGAAATTGTAAAAAATCTTTTTTTGTTATAAAATAAAAGAAATTTTGGAGGTTTGATGAAGAGAGCCTTACTCGTGCTCGAAAACGGCTATCACGAGCAGGGGATTGCTTTTTCAGGCGAAGGAACGGTTTTCTCCGAATTTATCTTTAACACCTCTATGGTTGGCTATGAAAAAATAATAACAGATCCTTCTTATAGAGAGCAAACTATTGTCTTTACCTATCCTTTAATTGGAAATTATGGTATAAATGAAAAGTTTTTTGAATCAAAAACTGTACATGCTTCAGGCATTATCATAAGAGAATATAATGATTTTTATAGCCATTATACTGCTAAAAAATCACTGAAGGAGTTGTTAAATAAAAATGGTGTGTTCGGAGTTTCAGAGGTTGATACCAGAGAACTGACAATAAATATTAGAAAATACGGAAGTATAAAAGGGGGAATATCAACCGAAATTTTAGATAAAGACAGTTTACTTCGGATGGTAAAAGAATCTCCCCCCATAGAAGAAAAAAATCCTGTGGAAAAAGTTGTTGATAAAAAAACTGTGAAAATAAAGGGAAATACAAGGTCAAAAGAAAAGCTTCTTATACTGAATTTCGGGATTAAGAAAAGTATAATTGAAAATCTAAAAAAATTTTTCGGGGAATTGATTCTTTTCCCCTATAGAGAAAATCTTTATGAAGAATTAGATTTGGAAAGAATAGATGGAATCTTTCTATCAAATGGGCCGGGTGACCCGAGAAGAATAAAAAATATAGAAAATTTTATAAGAGTAGCGTCAAGTAAAAAGATACCAATATTAGGTATCTGTTTCGGACATCAATTGGTCGGGAAAGCTTTCGGACTTGAAATAGTAAAGCTTCCTTTTGGCCACCATGGGGGAAATCATCCGGTGAAAAATTTAATAGACAACAAGGTTTATATTACTGCTCAAAATCATAATTACGCTATATCTCTTAGTAGTATAAAAAAATCTGAATCTTTTGAAGTCTCTTGGATTAATCTTTTCGATAATACGGTGGAAGGAATGATTCACAGAGAGCTTCCAATCTATACTGTGCAGTTTCATCCTGAGGCCTCACCTGGGCCTAATGATGCAAAGGAACTTGTTTTTGAAACTATGTATAATCTGGTTAAAGAAAAAAATGCCCAAAAGAGATGATATTAAAAGAATACTTGTAATTGGCTCGGGCCCTATCCTTATAGGACAGGCGGGAGAATTTGATTATTCTGGTTCCCAGGCAATTAAAGCTTTAAAGTCATTGGGTTATTATGTGGTGGTAATAAACAGCAACCCTGCAACAATAATGACAGACCCTCATTTATCAGACAGAGTGTATGCTGAACCAATAATTCCGAACTTGATTGAACAGATAATAATAAAGGAAAAAATAGATGCGATTTTGCCCACAGTTGGAGGACAAACTGCTTTAAATGTAGTAAAAAAGATGAATGAGGAAGGAACTATAAAAAAATTAGGAGTGGAGATATTAGGAGCTTCTATAGAATCAATAGAGATTGCAGAAAACAGAGAAAAATTTAAGATTGCCATGAAGGAAATCGGCCTCAAGACACCAAGGAGTTTTATTGTACATACAAGAAAAGAGGCTATGGATTTACTGGAAAAGATTGATTTTCCCTTGATTCTGAGGCCATCTTTTACTCTCGGGGGAACAGGTGGGGGAATTGCCAAAAATCTATCTGAATACAAAAAGCTGATAGAGATTGGCTTATTAAAATCTCCCACGAAAGAGATCTTGATTGAAGAATCTCTAATAGGTTGGAAAGAATTTGAGTTTGAAGTGGTCAGGGATTTAAACGATAATGCAGTAATTGTCTCATCAATAGAGAATTTTGATCCAATGGGAGTTCATACCGGCGATAGTATAACTGTTGCTCCAGCGCAAACTTTAACGGATGAAGAGTATCAAAAACTAAGAGATTATTCCATCAAGGTTATAAGAAAGGTAGGTGTGTCTACGGGGGGGTCAAATATACAGTTTGCTGTAAATCCTAAGAATGGAGATGTAAGAGTAATAGAGATGAATCCAAGAGTTTCAAGAAGTTCTGCTCTTGTCTCAAAAGCAACCGGTTTTCCAATTGCCAAAATAGCTGCACAACTTTCTGTAGGATTAACTCTTGATGAAATAAAAAATGAAATAACCAGAGTTACCCCGGCTTCATTTGAACCCTCCCTTGATTATATTGTTGTGAAAGTTCCGAGGTGGGACTTTAAAAAATTTAACACAAAAAAGACATTAACAACGCAGATGAAATCTGTTGGGGAAGTTATGGCAATAGGTTCTAATTTCAGAGAGGCTTTCCAGAAAGCTTTAAGATCTCTGGAGATAGATGTTAACGGCTTACACGATCCAAAAGTGTCCACTATTTCAGACAAAAAATTAAAAAAACTTCTTAAAGAACCAACTCCGGGAAGACCTTTTTACATAAAGGAAGCCTTTTTAAGAGGTTTTAGCACAAAGGAAATATACAGATTAACAAAAATAGATCCCTGGTTTCTTAATAATATAAGGCTTATAGCAGAACAAGAAGAGCTTTTAATGAAAGACAAAAGAAAACTATATGATTCTACCTTTTTAATGAGAATGAAAAGATCCGGTTTTTCTGATGAAAGGATTTCGGAAATTTCCGGAGTTTCTATAAAAGAAATAAAAAAGATAAGAGAAAAATATAATGTAATTCCTGTCTATAAAAAGGTAGATACCTGCGCAGGTGAGTTTGAATCACAAACACCATATTTTTATTCTACTTACCAGAAAACAAATGAATCAGTGCCTTCTAAAAAAGAAAAAATAATTATACTTGGAGGAGGTCCTTTTAGAATAGGACAGGGGATTGAATTTGATTATTGTGCGTCAAAGGCTGCCATTACTTTGAAAAAGATGGGGATAGAGACAATAATGATAAACTGTAATCCGGAAACCGTTAGCACAGATTATGATATATCTGACAAACTTTACTTTGAACCCTTATTTATTGAAGATGTGATGAATATTATAGAGCTTGAAAAACCTTCAGGTGTTATACTCCAACTTGGAGGTCAAACACCATTAAAGCTTGCGAAAGAATTGTACCAAAATAAAATTAAAATTCTCGGAACTTCATATGAAACAATAAATGAGGCGGAAGATAGGGAAAAATTTATTTCTCTTCTTGAAGAATTAAATATAAATTACCCTCATGGAAGAGCTGTTTTTACTTTTGAAGAAGCAATAAAGAGCGCAAAAGAAATAGGTTTTCCTGTTTTAGTAAGACCTTCCTATGTTTTAGGGGGAAGAGGAATGGCAATTGTTTACAATTCAGAAGATCTTGAAAGATATGTTAAAAAAGCAGCTAAAATCACAAAAGAACATCCCATTCTTATAGATAAATTTCTTGAAGATGCCTTTGAAGTTGATGTTGACGCTTTGTCAGACGGAGAATCTGTTTTTATTGCCGGAATAATGCAACACATAGAAGAAGCTGGAATTCATTCAGGGGATAGCTCTTCAGTCCTGCCTACCTATCTTGTAGAACCAAAGTATATTGACGAAATAAAAGAGATAACAGTGAAAATCTCCAAAAAGCTTAATATCATCGGTTTTATAAACATCCAATTCGCAATAAAGAATGATACTGTTTATGTTCTTGAAGTTAATCCGAGAGCTTCGAGAACAGTCCCTTTTGTATCAAAGTCAACTGGATTACCCTTAACAGAAATAGCGGTAAGATTAATGCTTGGTGAGAAGTTAAAAACTATGAATTTAGATGAAATACCAAGACAGAATTATTATACTGTTAAATCACCTGTTTTTTCCTTTGATAAATTTGAAGGAATAGATCCAATTTTAGGTCCTGAAATGAGAAGTGTTGGAGAAACCATGGGAATAAGCGAATTTTTTGGGGAAGCCTTTGTCAAAGCAATGATAGGAGCTGGCTTTTCTCTCCCTATAGAGGGAAATGTTTTTATTAGCGTAAATGATTTTGATAAGGAGAAAATTAAGTTTATCTCTAAAAAACTATTAAAGTTAGGTTTTACAATTTTTGCCACAGAAGGAACTTACAGAAAACTTGTTAGCTGGGATGTCACAGCAAAAAAGATAGCAAAGGTAGGAGAGGGAAAACCAGATGTGCTTGATTTTATAAAAGAGGGAAAATTTTCCCTTATTATAAATACTCCTCTCGGGAGAAAAGCATATCAGGATGATTTAAAAATAAGGGAAGCAGCTCTTGAAAGAAAAATTCCATGTATAACAACAATTTCATCTGCAAGAGCAGTGGTAGATGGTATCGGTTGGCTTAAAAAACACAGGATTGCTATTCACAATCCTTTAAAATATCATATTATTTTTTAGTTAAGGTCTTACGCTATAAACAATTTTAAATACCAATCTGTCTTGAAGAGGAATAAATCTTGTTCTCGGATCCCATCTCCTCTCCCAGTTCTTATTAAAGGTTACATATAATTTGTTCCCAGGTGATATTCTCCACATAAACCTTATATTCGCTCCAAGCTCCTTTGATACATCATCATATTGAATGTAATTCAATAACGCCAGATCAGGAGAGAAAAATACATCCGCCTTTATCCTATATAAATTCTCATTAAATTTCCCTTGAGGTAAATTCCCCCTTATAAATTCTCCCTGAGCCTGTAAATTTAAATATCCATCTAATTTAAAGGTCAATCCCAACTCCATATCTCCCATATGGCCACTGTAAAATTCTCCGAATCTATAGCTTAAATCTAAAACCACCTTCCTGAATGATGCACTATTGAACTCAAACCTGTATCTTGTATAATTATACGGGCCTGCAGGAATAACAACCCCCTCAGCCACCTCAAAATCATAAGGTAGCACATCATAGTTCGGCATTATATTAAACTCTATATGCTCTCCGGATTCTGTCCTCAGATTTATGGGAGCTGTGAAAATCATCCTTGTCTCAAGTCTCCCGCTGAGATCCCAGTAAAACATTCCGTAGAGCTGAAAGAAAAACTG
>JALXDT010000210.1 GCA_027070475.1 Candidatus Aminicenantota bacterium
ATATAGTTTCTCTCTAACTTTTATCAATTTTCCTCTCTTTTAAAATTTTCTCCACAAACAAAGAAAATTTTTCTCTAAAGTTTTCCTTCGAAAACTTTAGAGCATTTTCTCTTATTAACACATTATTAAACCTTTTATTTAAGAATTTGTCAATAGCAGTGGAAATACTCGCCACTGTCTGCTCATTAAAGAACACTCCGGTTTCCTCCTCTTTTACTGTTTCTATAGCTCCTCCCTTTCTGAAAGCTATAACCGGTGTTCCACAGGCTTGTGCTTCCACTGGAACAATACCAAAATCCTCTTCCGTAGGAAACACAAGAGCCCTTGCTCCAGAATAGAGATTTTTCAAAGAGAGATCATCAACATATCCTAAAAACTCAATATTATTTTTTGCCATTTTGCGAAGCTTTTTGTATTCAGGGCCTCCACCTACGATTTTCAAAGGAAAACCAAGATGGTTAAAAGCTTCAATTACAATATCTACTTTTTTATAGGGTACCATAGCTGATACAACAAGAAAATAATCCTTTTCCCCTTTTCCATTATCACAGTTAAAAAAATCTGTGTCAACAGGAGGATAGATTAATTCAGAATCCCTATTGTAATATCTTTTAATTCTTTTTCTTACATTATTGCTATTTGCAATAAAAAAATCTACTCTTTCGGATGAGATTTGATCCCACACTCTCAAATAATTGGTTATATAACTATAAAATACCTTTTTTATACCTTTCTTATGACCAAAATAAGAATGGAAATGATTCCATATATATCTCATTGGGGTATGGCAATAACTTATATGAAGAGATTCAGGAGGAGGAATAATTCCCTTTGCTACAGCATGGGTTGAGCTTATTATTAAATTAAACTCCCTCAGATCAAAATATTCTATAGCTGCAGGAAAAAGAGGAAGATAGTTTCTGTATTTTTTTAGACCGAAAGGTAAACTCTGAATAAAAGAAACATTGATTTTTTGTTTTTCAATTATTTCAGCCTGTGTCCCTTTTTTATGAACAAGAGTAAAAATCTCCAGTTTTTCAGGTTTAAAATTATGTTCTATAACATAAAGAATTTCCTCTAATACTTTCTCTCCTCCTCTTCTTCCAACAAGCCAATCGTGAATGATTGCTATTTTAAGATTCATAAATTAATAGTCTTTTTCTTTTCCACTTCTTTATATAATCTTAGAAAATTTAGGCCAAGGATCTTCTTTATCTCGATATCTGTAAAACCAGCTTTAATCATCTCAACTACAAGATCAGGCAAATGAGTAACATCACTTAATCCCCGTGGGGCAGAATTTCCAATTCCTTCAAAATCAGAACCAATTCCTACATGATCAATTCCTACCAATTCCTTAATATATTTAATATGTTTTACAACTATCTTCAAATCAGGCTTTGCGTTTTGATACTCTTTTTTCTGAGCTTTTTTTATTTCTTCCAATTTTGTTTCATATTCTTTTCCTTTTTTAGGATATCTTTCTTCAAGTTTTTTTATTAATTGCTTATATTTTTTAGCAATCTCCTTATATCTTTTTATAAGAGTGCCGTCTAAGTAAAAGGAGGCAAAATTTACATCTATAAGCCCACCTTTTGAAGCTATTGCTTTGATGAGTTTATCCGATAGATTTCTCGGGTGCTCTGTAAGTGCTCTTGCACAGGAGTGAGAGGCTATTATTGGAGCTGTTGAAATAGATAATATATCTTCCACTGCTTTATCAGAAAGGTGGGATACATCAACAATCATTCCTACTTTATTCATTCTTCTGATAATTTCTTTTCCCAGAGGGCTCAGGCCAGACCATTTTTCTTTTCCTGTAGAGGAATCGCTTAAGTAATTGGATGACATATGTGTTAAAGAAGCCATTCTGATTCCCATCTTATAAAATATGTCAACATACTCAACAGAGTGAAAGACAGAGGCATTTTCTAAGCTAAAGGTAATCGCAATCTTACCGTTTTTTACGATTCTTTCAATATCATCACTTGAATATGCTATTTCCGCAAGCTTCTCATTTTTATATATTTCCTTTAAAGTTGCTGCCATTACTTTAAGCGCGTAAACTTCAGGATCTTTATTATCAAGTTTGTTTGATATCCAGATAGCAAAAACAGGAGAGTTTAATCCGCCTTCAAGCATTCTGGGAAAGTCTATTTGACCTTTTTCCCTTCTTATTGTTATGTTTTCTCCTTTATAAATAGTAGTAGGTGTGTCCTCATGGGTATCAGCGACAATACTGGATCTAATGAGCTTTATTGCTCTGATCCTTAAATCAGGTGATTTTTTGGAAAGCAGCGGCAGAGATAGGAATAAAATAGTAATAATAGCAATTACAAGTACTTTTTTTCTCATAAATCCTCCTTTTACATAAAAAGATATGATAATTTTTATTAACTTTATAGTCAAGGAGAAAAAATAGTTAAACCTCCTATTTAGAAAGTTTGTCCAATTTATCAGGGATTAAAAGGATGGACTTTATAATATCTATAATCAAGAAATTTAACACAAAAAATAAGTAGGCAATAAAAGGAAGAAGTCCCATTACCACTAACTTGCTCATATCACCAAAAACTTTTGCCCAGCTGATAAAAATTTCATATCCTTTTCCGAACATACCTGTTGAATGAACAATTAACATTATTAATAAGTATATAATTCCAACTCCGTAAATAAAAGGAATAAGTTTAAGATAGAGTTTTATAAAAAAACCCAAAATACCAATTGCCTCTTCTCCTGCAGAATTCTTTTTTACGCTTTTCACAGAGATCAATGAAGGGTTAAAAGATATTAGAGATATTAAAGAAAAAACTATGAAGATCCCTATTCCCTGGACAAATGGTAAAAATTTGGGGATTTTTATTGCCAGATAAAGATCTACAAAGAGATAGACTATACCAATAATCAGTGCAAAAATACCGATGGCTTCAGTAAATCCGGAGGAAGTCATATATGTTTCATTATTTTTTATTAAATCTTCATTAATATTATTAAATTTAGACGAAATAAATTGAATAATTATAAAAGCCATAGCAAAGCCTACACCATAAATAAAGCTTTTAAATGATTCCATTCGTATTGATGCAATCAATCCAATTATGATAACCAAGACAGAGGCGAGATACAAACCATAATCACCTAAAATAATCAACCATTCTTTTAGGGTTTCAAAAAGTTTTAATGATAGTATCTTTTTTACACTCTCAAGAAGATTACCGATAAACCCTTCCAGTAAAAAATTTTTACTACTTCCCATTTTTTCCTCCTTATAAAAATAAAATTATTTTTTTACTCTTATTCTTGTTCCATGTTCTACAGACAGTAAAATTTCTTCTGGAGAGATATCGGGGGGGAAGTAAACACCACTTATTCTTGCGTGATTAAAAGAAGAGCCCTCAAGAAGAGCTTCAGAGAGATCAACTCCTCTTAAATCTGCAAGTTTTAAATAGGAATTTTTAAGATTTGCTCTCTTTAAATTTGCCCCTCTGAGATCAAGTCCTCGCAAATTGCAGTTTTCAAGGTCAACTCTTCCATCAATTTTTTCAATCTCTCTGTTAAACTCTTCTATCTTTCCTTCCCTTAGAAGAATGTGAAATTTGTTTTTTCTTAACTCCATTTTATCCTCCAGAAAAATTTAACACAAAAAAAATAAAATTGTCAATAAAAAATCTTTTGTGGATTAATTAATACAAATACAATGAAATGGTATAATAAAATATTATTGGTAGGAGGATAGATGCTGGACTTTACTTTAAAATTACCGGAATATGTTTTTTTCGGAAAAAATTCTATGGAAAAATTAAAGAAACAGATCGGAAAATTTGGAAGAAAAACTCTTATTGTAACAGGTAAAAGTAGCGCTATTAAATCAGGAGCTCTGGATGATATTATTACTATTTTAAAGGAAAAAGATATTAAATACAGGATTTTTGATGAAATAATGAGCAATCCTATTGATACGATAATAGATAAGGGGGGGATGATATCAAAAGAGATTGGTGCAAATTTTTTAATCACTATTGGCGGTGGGTCTGTAATGGATGCGGCTAAAGGAATTGCAGTGGTTCATTCTAATGGAGGGAAAATATGGGACTATATTTATGATGGGAGAAGGAGTGCCAAAAAGATAAAAAAAGCTCTTCCTGTAATTGCAATCCCAACACTTGCAGCTTCAGGTTCAGAGTTAGATGGGGGAGCAGTAATAACAAATGAGAAGACAAAAGAAAAAATAGCTTTCGGCTCTTTTCATACAATTCCCAAAATAGCAGTCCTAAATCCCATATATACTTTTTCAACCCCAAAGGACTATACAGCATACGGAGCAGCCGACATAATAAGCCATTTAACTGAACCTTTTTTAGGGACAAGAGAGGAGAATTCGGGAATATCGGATCAATTAATTTCATCACTTATAAGAATTGTAATGAAGAATTTACCGAAAGTACTTAAAAAACCTGAAGATTATAATTCTCGGGCTGAAATAATGCTTGCATCAAGTTTGGCTCTTTCTGGTATTCCATCCATTGGAACAAAGGGAACTTTTATAATGCACTATCTTGAACATCCTATATCAGGACATCTGAATATTCCCCATGGCAAAGGACTGGCGGCTATTTTTATACCCTATTTTAAAGCTATGAAAGAAATCAATAAAAAGAGACTGGAAAAATATTTTAAATTAATCTTTAATTCAGATATTGACGAAGGAATTCAAAAGTTTGAAGTCTGGCTTAAGAATAACTTTCTCCCTTTGAATCTATCAGAAGATGGAGTCAATGAAAATAATATAAAAGTTTTTGCTGAAGACTGTATAAGAATAAGCTCTTCAGGGAAAGGTTATCTCGGAGAGTTTAGAGAGCTTGACAAAATCGGAATAATAGAGATTTATAGACAGTTAATTGGTTGAGATAAAACAGAAATAATATAAAAGTAAATACATAAAAAAATAAAAGGTTGAAAAATAATGATCAAACACAAAAAGTGAAAGATTTGAATCTTGGAAAAATTGTAAATTTATTAAA
>JALXDT010000211.1 GCA_027070475.1 Candidatus Aminicenantota bacterium
GTTTATGATATTGAGAGAATTCTTCTTCTATCTCTATAAAAAGATGGTTGATAAAATTTTTTACTGTTTTTCCTATTATATCATTTTGCTCTTCAGCAAGTTCAAAATCAATTTTACCTAAGTCTCTTAATATACTTTCTATTATATCATTTGCAGTCTCTCTTCTTTTAAAAAATTCTTTTTTTTCTTCTTCAGAAAATTTTGAAAAATCCTCATTTGTGAGATCTTTCCCATCTTTTACAGGAACAGGATAGAGCCCCTTTTCTCCCTGTTCAACCCTAAATCCTAATTCTGCTATTTTAGATTCTCTCTCTTGTATGATATTTTGTTTTTCTTCCTCAGCTTTTCTTTTTATTCTTTTTATTTTTTCTATAAAAGTATCCCTTTCAAAAAGAGAAAATAGCTCCTTATCAATTCTTCTAATTATTTTTTTTATCATTTTGTTGAAAAGTTTTGCTTTGCCTGGAGGAAGTATAATGGCAATAGGTATGTAGGAATCATCAAAATTATAAGCAAAACAGATATCGTCAGGAGTTTTGGAATCTTTTGCTATTTTCTCAACATAACTTTTTACAGCAGAGGTTCTGCCTGTACCGGATTTTCCGACTACAAATATATTGAATCCTTTGGATTTTATTCCCAAACCTGTCTCAAGGGCTCTCAGAGCCTCTTCCTGACCGATAATACCTTTGATTATTGGAACATTAGAAGTATCTTTGAAATCCAAAAATTTGTCTGGAATTTGAACTGATAATTGGCTTTCACCTATTTTTTGCATTTAAATCTCCATATAGTTTTTATTTCCTTTTCCAAGGATTAAACTTTTGTTTATTTTTTCAGTTATTTTGTTTTTGGCTTTTAATACTGCTTCTTCTAATGTAAGATCTTTCATAAGAAAGGCGAGAATAAGGGAGGATAGCATACATCCTGTTCCATGGACATCTTTCTTGATTATATCTCCTTTAATCGTAAAAACATCATCTTCGGTTATCAAAAAATCATTGCCTTTTAAATGCCCTCCTTTGACAAGTACTGATGTTTTATATTTATTAAATAAAATCTTTCCGCTTTTAATAGCCCTTTCTTCATCATTTATCTTAGTTTCAGTTAAGATTTCCAGTTCTCTTATGTTCGGAGTTATCAGAGTTGTCTTTTTTATGATTTTTTTCTTGATATTTTCTATGAATTCATTATTATTGTACAGCCTTACACTGTTACCAGAATAAAGAACAGGGTCATAAACAATGGGGATTTTCTTGGCATATTCTAAAAAATCTGAGATTGTTTCAATAATTTCAATACTTCCGATCACACCTATCTTTATACCTTTAATGTTAAAATCTTCAAACAATCTTTTTAAACTCTCTCTTACCCCCTCTTTTTGTAAAGGAAAGAAATTAAAAACTCCTCTGGAATTTTGAGGAACTATAGAAGTTATTACAGCCATAGGGAAGATTCCTTCTGTGTTGAATACTTTTGTGTCTAAAAGAATACCGGCTCCTCCGGAAGGATCAAAGCCTGCTATCGTGAGTGCTATCTTTTTCATTAATATATTCAATAGCTTTTTCTATTCTTTTTATACTTTCCTCTTTTCCGAAAAAGGTAAGAACTTCAAAGATACCGGGAGAAACTTTATTGCCTGTTAGAGCAAGTCTCAGAGGGTGTATTATCTCTCCCGCCTTTATCCCAATTTTTTCAGCTCTTTTTCTTAAGACGACTTCAAGAGTTTCCTCATTAAACTCTTCTTCTCTTATTTTTTTAAGATCTTCAAGAAATGATTTAAGGTATTCGGCTCCGTTTTTATTGAAAAATTTATCTTCTCCTTCTTTATCATAGGATTCTATTTCATTAATGTAGTTTTTTAAAATTTTTGCAAAATCTTTCAAATTCTTCATTCTTGATTTTAAAAGATCTATTGCCTTTAAAATCTTTTCTTTATTGGTTTTCAAAAAATTTAACTCTATTTCATCCTTCGTTATGGAAATAATTTCAGAGTAAATTTTCTCTGCCTCTAAAGATGAGATGACTTTTGAATTTATAAAATCCAGTTTTTTAACATCAAAAACAGGACTGTTCTTTGTTATTTTGCTTAGATTAAATCTATTTATTAACTCCTCTCTTGTGAAAAAAGGTTTATCATCTCCAGGATTCCAAGATAATCTTGCTAAAAAGTTAATGAGGCTTAAGGAGAGGTATCCCTCTTTTTTATAATTTAAAACTGAGGTAACACCATGTCTTTTGCTGAGCTTTTGTTTGTCAGGACCTAAAATCAGGGGAAGATGTGCAAACTCAGGGATTTTCCACCCAAAAGCCTTATACAAAAGAATTTGTTTTGGGGTATTTGAGAGATGATCATCTCCTCTTATTATATCTGTGATCCCCATAAGATGATCATCCACTACGACTGAAAGATGGTAAGTCGGGAATCCATCACTTTTTAAAAGAACAAAATCCTCTATTTCTGAGTTATTGACTGATATTTTCTTGTGAATTTTATCTTTGAACTCTGTTTTTCCTTCAGGTACCTTAAATCTTATTACAAAAGGTTTCTTTTCTTCTAAATTCTTTTCTATTTCCTCTTGGGATAGAGAAAGACATTTTCTATCATATTTCCATGACTTTACTCCCTTTTTCTCGGCTTCTTTTCTCCTCTCTTCAATTTCTTCTGCTGTGCAAAAGCATCTGTAAGCTTTTCCTTCACTTAAAAGTTTTTCAGCATATTCTTTATAAACACTTAATCTTTCTGACTGATAATATGGCCCTTCATCCCAGTTTAACTCTAACCATTTCATAGCATTGATAATCTCTTTACTCATTTCTTTTGAAGAGCGAATATTGTCCGTATCTTCAATTCTTAAAACGAATTTTCCTTTTTTGTTTTTAATAAAGAGCCAATTAAAGAGAGCTGTTCTTGCTCCTCCTATATGAAGGTATCCTGTGGGACTGGGAGCAAACCTTACTTTACTGCTCATGATAGAAGTTCACGCTGCCTTTCTATTACATATCTTGAGATTTTATTTATAGCTCTTTTGTATTCAACTGATCTTTCTGGAATAAACTCCACTCCGAATACTTTTGAATCAGTGTTATAGTAAACTCTTTCATTTCTTATAATTCCTGATATTTCAAGTTCATCAAAATCCTCTTTTTTCAATCTAAATTTCATATCAATCCTATCTCCCACTTTTAATTCTTCTTTTCCTTCATCAACTTTAATAGCTACTCCTCCAGCGGAAATATCAATAATTATTCCCTCAAAGACTTTTGGTATTGAGTCAGGATGATCGGGCTCTATAATAACAGTATCAAGACCTTTTGGATAAACAATAAATTTTGCTATTATAGGATTATCATGGGATGTTGGAACCCTGAAATAATTTCTTCTTTCTCCATCCAGTAATTTATCAGGTGATTTTATTTTATAAGCGGGAACCTTTGTGGTTTCGTTTAGTTCATATTTTAATTTCCCTAAAATTTTTGAATGAAAATAGAAACGAAAACCTGAATATTGGAAATAAACATTTATTTTATCCCCTTTTACCAGAGGTTCATATGTTTCTCCGACCCCAACCGGAATATCAATTATTATACTATTATCTTTTTTGTTGAAATCGAAAAATCTGCTCGTATAGACCATACTTTTTCTTGAAGTTTCAGCAAGTGAGATTGTAATATTTTCATTCTCTTCAATTGCTCTGAACAGGAATTTTTTATCTATATCATGAGCCATAGCTAATGATAATGGAAAAGACAATTTTTGTCAATTTAGAAATACGATGAATAGTTATTTTTTCTTCTGATCTTTATACTTTTCGGGAACATCTATTGAGTATACAAGAGATACCCCCGGTTCATTCATAGTTACTCCATATATAGCATCGGCAATTTCAAGGGTTTTGGGATTATGGGTAACTATTAAAAATTGAGTGGTTCTTTTCATTTCCTCTATGAGAGAAAGTAGTTTGGAAATATTTGCTTCATCCAGAGGTGCATCGACTTCATCCAGAACACAGATAGGAGATGGTTTGAATTTAAACATTGAAAAGAGAAAGGCAAGAGAGGCAAGAGCTTTTTCTCCTCCGGATAATAGCTGTATGTTTTTTAATTTTTTACCAGGAGGCTTTACCTTGAGCTCAACCCCTGTATTTAATATGTCTGATTCATCAATAAGAATTACTCTTGCGCTTCCACCTTTGAAAAGAATTTTAAAAATCTCATTAAAATGTGTGTTGATTTTTTCAAGAGTCTCCGTAAATCTTTTTATGCTTTCCTTATCTATTTTATCAATTGCTTCTTTTATATTTGCGATGGAATTTTCTATATCCTCTTTCTGGGATGTATAAAAATCATTTTTCTCTTTAAACTTTCTGAATTCACTTTCTGCTTCAAATCTTACTTCCGAAAGCTCTTCAAGTGCATTTTTTAGTTCTTCCTCTTTTTTTAATAGTTCTGTTTCTCTTTCTGATATTTTAATAGCTTTTATTTCTTCAAAAGTCATGGTTAGTTCATTCCATAGGTTTTCCTCAAGATTTATTATATCCCTTTCTATAGTGGCTCTTTCTATTTCTTTTTCATTTATGCTGCTGTTTATAGATGATATTTTTCTGTTAATTTTTTTTGCCTGTTTTTCGAGTGCTATTTCTTTTGCTTTTAGAGAAGACTCTTGCTTTAGTAGTTTATCAAGCTCTGTACTCTTTGCCTTTACCTCTTTTCCCTCTCTTTCTATTTCTTCAGATAAACTATTTATTCTCTCTTTCAGCTCTTTTTCTTCTTTTATAAGTGCTTTGATTTCCTCACTTAAAATAATAACTCTATTTTTTTCACCTTTAATTCTTTCCTCAACACCTTCCAATTCTTTTTTGGAAGATATGTATTCTTTTTCTGTATCATAGAATTTATTGTTTAATATTTTATATTCTTCCTCAATTTCAATAATTTCATCTTCAATGTTCTTAATTTTTTCTGATAGTTTTTTAC